>DATBMA010000033.1:0-35347 GCA_036555105.1 Acidimicrobiia bacterium | reverse complement strand
TTCTGCTTCGGCACCAGGCTCACCCGCATCACCAAGGCCTTGGGGAGGAGACGGCCCGACGACGCACTGGATGACGCCGCCCAGATGGTGTTCGACTGGGAGGGCGGGACCCGCATCGGGGACTCGCTGGAAGCGTTCGTGCGGCAGTGGGGCCGCAGGCGGATGAGCCGGGGAGCCATCGTCGTGATCTGCTCCGACGGGCTCGACCGCGGCGATCCCGCCGTCCTGGCCCGAGCGATGGAGCGCCTGTCCCGGCTTTGCCACAAGTTGGTCTGGATGAACCCCCACAAGGGAAGCGACGCCGGCTTCCGGCCTTCCACCCTGGGGATGATGGTGGTAGAGCCCTACGTCGACTTGGTGCTGTCGGGCCACAACCTGGCCAGCCTGGAAGAGCTGGCCGATGAGCTCCCGCAGCTGAGATGAGGGAAGCGGGCGCCAGGGGATGAGATGGAGCGTCTCGCTCACGGCCGAAGGCGACCGCTTCGTGGAACTGGCCGAAGTGGTGGAGCTGGCCGACGCCGTTGCCGGCAGCCAAGGCATCGCCACCGGGATGGGCACCCACTCATACGGGGCCCAGATCGTGGTGGAGGCGGAGACCAGCGACCAGGCGGTGGACAAGGCGATGGCTCTGTTCTCGGCGGCTGCCGAGAAGGCGGGGTTGCCTGCATGGCCTATCACCAGGGCGGAGACGATCGCCGACGACGAGGAACTGGACTACGACTTCGACGAGGGAACCTTTCTCCCGGCCGACCTGGAAGTCGAGCCATGATCCGGCTCGGCTCGCTGGCCGGATATCCGTTCGAGGGCCCCAGGGTGCTGGCAGGGTGGACACCCCCGGACAGGGCGGCGGTCTACGCCATCGCCTACAAGCCCGATCCTGCAACCAAGCCAGACGACTACGGAATCCTCTTTGTCGGGCACTCCGACGATCTGGCAAGCGAGCGATTCCCTTTCAAGCACCCACGGGCACAGTGCTGGCTGGAACGGGTCGATGGGGACAAGTTCGCTCTCTACATCTGCACATACGAGGCGCCTGGCGCCATGAGATCACATCGCGAGCAGATCACTCGCGAGCTGATCGCCATCTACAGGCCGGGCTGCAACCCCGATCAGTACGACCAGGCCTGGGAAGAGCACTGGATCGGTGAGTACCAGGCACCCGGAACGGCCGGGCCGCTCACCACGGGCAGGGACGCCTCCAAGGGCACCGCCAGCGACTAGACGGAGCCGATCATGACAAGGCCGAGGCGGTCCAGAGAGGGCCGCCTGCGGGTGGCGCCGGACTTCCGAACTTTCACGTTCTGGCGGGGAATTCCCGACCGATAGGGTCGACATCCCCGCGCCAGAACGGAGGACTTACCGGCTAGGCGGATTCCGCCTTCTCGGCCAGGGGGGCGTGGGCATGGCCCATCGGACCGTCCGGCAGGTAGCCGATGGCGTCGTGGAACCGTGAACGACGCTTGCCGGCGGCCGGGAGGGCAGGCCCACGGGGCTCCACCTTGGCCGGGTCGTAGGTAGCCCCGGCGACGATGCCCTCGGCCATGCCGTAGAGCAGCGGCAAGGCGCCGGCTACGACACCGCCGGTGCGGTTGACGTGCTCGAGGTTGCCCTCGATCGACGCCGCGTTGGAGTTGATGTCGCGCACCAGGTCGCGGCACGCTTCGAGGTTGGTTGCGATCCGGGTCAGCTGGGAGCCGACGATCCACAGGTAGATCGCCAGGCCGGCGACCAGCAGGACGATGTCGACCAGGCTGAGGATGATGAGGGTGTTCTCGCTCATGACTTCACCTTCCCCAACACCCGGCCCAGGAACAGATGGTGCTCGAGCCCTTCGGCCAGGACCAAGTCGACCCCGACGGCGGTGGTGTCGAGGTGGGCGGCGTCCGCCGTGTTGGACTTGGCCTGTTCGAGGGTGCCTTTGATCTCGATCACCCGCCGGTCGATAGTGCGGACGAACACCACCAGAAGGGTCAGCAAGGCGGCCACAGCCAGCACGACCACGAAGCCGGCGCCGATGGCGATAGTCCAGTAAGTCTCTTGGTCCATCGTCATCCTCCCAGCCGCTTGCGGCCCCGCTCTAGTCCCTGAATGACATTTATCGCCATGGTGTTGGTGGTGGCCAGGTCGGCCAACGCCGACGTGTTGCGCACCGACTTCAAGAGGCTGTCGTTGATCAGCTTGGCCTCGTTGCCGATCTTCCTCGCCAGCACGAGGATCGGCACCACCAGGGCCACGACCACGAAGACCACGATGACCCCGACTGAGAAGCCGATCGTCCAGCCGGTGGGGTCCGCCGCCGCCTGGGCAAGCAGATGAATTCGGCCCGACATCAGATCGACTCCGCGAAGTCGCTCACCGGCTTCAGATTGGCGTTGACTGATTTGACCACCGCGGGGACCGTGCTGGTCTTGTCGGCAACCACCTCGACCCCGCCGGTGAGGGCCTTCAAGTTCCTGAGGGCGGCGGTCAAGTGGCCGATCACGATCAACAGAGCGATGGCGGCTGCGGCGATGATGAGGGTGAAGACCACCAGGGTCCCCACTGCTTGAGCGGGCATCTCTCCCTCCTCCCTCAGCCCAGCAACTTGGCGACGGAGCCGGCGTAGCGCACGGCCCCAACGGATACGGCCTCGATCGTCTTGTCGGTGGTGGCCAGCAACTCCGGCACGCGGTCGACTTCGCCGATCAGCTCGACCCCGCCGGACAAGATGTCAGCGGTGGCCTGCTTGATGCGGCCCGTGGCAGAGATAACCCGGTACAGCAGAAACAGAAGGAGCGGTATGACGACCAGGAGTACGACCGCGTTACCTATCCACCAAAGCATGCTGCCTCCTGATCACTTCGTGGCTCCGTGGCTGATGTATGCGACCGGGTCCCTCTCGAATGCCACCCGGCACCCCGGGGAGCAGAAGTAGTAGGTGTCTCCCTCGAATTCGAAGGGACGGCTGGTGTCGTCGGCAGGGACGGTCATCCCGCACACAAGGTCGAGGGCCGTCTCCGGCCGGGAGGAGGCAGCGATTCCCGAGGCCGGCTGGGGGTCGAGGGCGCCTTTGGCCCTGAGCTCCACCAGTTCCGCCAGCACCGCCACGGCGATCTCGGCGTGGGTGGTGTGTCCGAGGTCGAGCCCCACCGGCACCCGCACCCGATCCAATTGATCGCGTGAGACACCCCGATCGGCGAGGTAGCCAAGCACAATATCGCCCCGCTTCCTCGAAGCCACCAGTCCGACAAAAGCGGGACGCATCTTCACCGCCTGCTCGATCGCCTCTTCATCACCGTGGCCCTGGGTAGCGACCACAACGACCGAAGTGGCATCGACATGAGTGGCCGTGAAGTGGGCCGCGTCCACCAGGTCAGCCCGCCATCCGACCGTGGTGGCCAGCTCCACCAGAGTGGCTGCCATCGGCGAGCGCCCGACCACCACCAGATGCGGGCTCGGCAACACCGGCTCAATGTAGAGCTCCATCGCCCCCTCCGACTGGCAGGACATGGGTACGAACAGCATCCCCTCAGGAACCTCGCCGAACTGATCTCTGGCCCCGAGCAGGATCAGGCGTGGGGCGCGGTCTGCAATCGCCCGTTGGGCCTCACGGATCACGACCGGCTCCGCACAGGCCCCGCCGATCCATCCCAGGATCTCGCCGTCGGCAGTGATGATGGCCCTGGCACCCTGATGGCCGGAAGAGGGGCCCTGCCGCCATACGACAGTGGCAAGGGCGAATTCGACTCCCTGTCGGGCGAGCTCACTTGCCTTCTCCACCACCTTCCAGCCGTCGGCGGGATGAGAGCTCACTCGTCCGTCCTCACGGGAGGGGCGCCGCTCACGTCCTGGCCCGTCTGCAGGGCCTGATAGACACGGTCGGGGAACACCGGCATGTCGATGTTCCGGGCTCCCGAGCCCTTGACGGCGTCCATGACCGCGTTCACAAAGGCAGCCGGACCGCCCACGGCCGCGCACTCGCCGACGCCCTTGGCCCCGATCGGGTGGTGAGGACACGGAGTGACGACCTCATGGAGCTCGAAGCCGGGGGTCTCCCAGGCGGTCGGCAACAGGTAGTCGGTGAAGTTCGACCCGATGCAGTTGCCATCGGCGTCGAAGGTGATGAACTGCATGTTGGCCATCGCGTATGCCTCGGTCAGGCCGCCCATGATCTGGCCCTCGACGATCATCGGGTTGATCCTCACCCCGCAGTCGTCAACCGCGACCATCCGCAGCACGTCCCAGACGCCCGTCTCCGGGTCGACCTCGACTGTGGCGATGTAGCAGGCGAACGGCCAGGTGAGGTTGGGGGGGTCGTAATAGGCCGTGTTGTCCAGTCCCGGCTCCATCCCGTCCGGCATGTTCGAGTATGCAGCGGCTGCGCACTCCTGGATGGAGACCCCACGCTCCGGCTGGCTGCGCACGTAGAACCTGCCCAGCTCCCACTCGACGTCCTCTTCGGAGATCTCCAGCAGGTGGGCCGCGATCTTGCGGGCCTTGGCCCTGATCTTGCGGGAGACCATCGCCACCGCCGCTCCCGCCACAGGGGTGCTGCGAGAGGCGTAGGTGCCCATCCCGAAAGGTGCCGTGTCCGTGTCGCCTTCCTCGACGGTGACATCCTCGGCCGGTATCCCTAGCTCGTGGGCGACGATCTGGGCCCAGGTGGTCTCATGCCCCTGGCCCTGGCCGCGGGCCCCAGTCCGCAGCAGCGCCTTGCCGGTGATGTGCACCTTCAGCTCGGCGGAGTCGAACATCTTGATCCCGAGGATGTCGTACTCGCGGCTGTTGCCTGCCCCGAGCGGCTCGGTCATAGTGGAGATGCCGATCCCCAGGAGGCGACCGCGCTTGGCCGCCTCTTCCTTCTGCTTGAGGAAGTCCCGGTAGCCGATGGCTTCGAGGCCGACGTCGAGGCACTTGCCGTACTGCCCGGAATCGGTGAGGAACCCGTACGGCGTGCGGTGGGGGAAGTCGTCGTCTCGGACGAAGTTGACGCGACGGAATTCGGCCTGATCCATACCGAGGTCGTCGGCCGCTGCCTGCACCATGCGCTCCTGGAAGTACATGGCCTCGGTGACCCTGAACGAGCAGCGATAGGCGACGCCGCCCGGCGCCTTGTTCGTGTAGACGCCCCGCGCCAGCAGATGAGCGAAGGGGATGTCGTAACAGGCGAAGGCGGAGTGCATGAGGCCGATCTTGAACTTGGAAGGCTGGGCGTCCGAGAAGAACGCCCCGTGGTCGGCGGTAGCGTGCATCCGCACCCCCAAGATCCGCCCGTCCTTGCGCAAGGCCATCTCGCCGTGCAGGTAGATGTCTCGGGCGAAGCCGGTGGAAATCAGGTTCCCGCGCCGATCCTCGATCCATTTGACGGGCCGCTCCAACAGGATCGAAGCCAGGATCGAGCAGACATAGCCGGGGTAGACAGGCACCTTGTTCCCGAAGCCGCCGCCGATATCGGGAGAGATGATCCTGATCATCTGCTCTGGCAGCTCAGCCACCAACGCCACCGCCGCCCTGATGATGTGCGGCGCCTGAGTGGTCATATAGACAGTCAGCTTCGATGTGGCCCGGTTGAAGTCGGCGATGGAGCCGCAGCACTCGATCGGCGACGGATGCGAACGGGGATAGTGCAACTCGAGGGTCGAGACCAGGTCGGCCTGGGCAAAGGCGCGATCGGTCCCTTCTTTGTCACCTACCTCCCAGTCGTAGATGACGTTGTTGGCCTGGTTCTCCTTGTCGTCGCGAATGACCGGGGCGTCCTCCGCCATCGATTGGGTCGGGTTGACTATCGGCGCAAGCGGCTCGTAGTCGACGACGATCGCCGCGCAGGCGTCTTTGGCGACGTAGGGGTCGTCGGCGATGACACACGCCACTTCCTGCCCCTGAAAACGCACCTTGTCTGTGGCCAGAACGGCTTGGGTGTCGTACGACAAAGTCGGCATCCAGGCCAGATTGCGCGCCGCCAGGGTCTCGCCAGTCAGAACAAGCCGAACTCCCGGCATCGCCCATGCCTTGGAGGCATCTATCGAGGTGATCCTGGCGTGGGCGATCGGGCTGCGGAGTATCTCCATGTGCAGCATGCCGGGCAGCACGACGTCGTCCAGGTAGTTGCCCTTGCCCCGGATGAACCGGTTGTCCTCGACCCGGCGCCGGCTAGCGCCCAAGCCGCCGATCTTGATCTCGTCGACCGCCGTCACTTGCTCACCTCCGCTGGCCTCATCACTGATCTCCCAGCTTCTCGGCGGCCCACATGACCGCTTTGACGATGTTCTGATAACCGGTACAACGACAGAGGTTGCCGCTCAATGCCCACCGCACCTCGTCCTCTGTGGGATGCGGGTTCTCGTCCAACAGGGCCTTGGAGGTCATCATCATCCCCGGTGTGCAGTACCCGCACTGCAGGCCGTGTTCCTCCTTGAATCCCTCCTGGATGGCATGGAGCTCGCTTGGTCCGGCCAGTCCCTCGACGGTCATCACTTCATGGCCATCGGCCTGCACAGCCAGCATCGTGCAGCTCTTGATCGGCTTGCCGTCGAACAGCACCGTGCAGGCGCCGCAGTGAGTGGTGTCGCACCCGATGTGCGTGCCTGTGAGCTTGAAGCCCTGGCGGATGAGATGGGTCAGCAGCAGCCTGGGCTCCACCATGGCCGAGCGCATCTCGCCGTTCAGCTTGATCGTGACCTTCCGAACCGGAACGTCACCTGCCGGCTCGGAGGGGATCACTTCGAACAGGGTGGTCATCTCAGGCCGCCTCCTCTTTCGATGCGGTCAGACCGGTCAGAAGCCTCCTGGTGAACACCCTCACAAGTTGGCGTTTGTAGCTGGCACTGCCGCGATGGTCGGTGTGGGGCTGGGCTGCCTTGGCGGCCAGCTCCGAGGCCTCACCGATCAGCTCCTCCGTCAACACCTTGCCCACCAACAGCTGGGAGGCGGCGTCGGCCGGGATGGTCGAGCCTCCTACGCCGGTGAGGGCGATTCCTGCTCTGGTGACCTTGCTGCCTTGGCGGTCGAGGGCGACAGCCACCCCGACGGTGGCGAAGTCCCCCACCTTGCGCTCGAGCTTCAGATAGCCGCCGGCGGGTTGCCCTTTGGGGGCCGGGATGACGACTCCTACCGCCACCTCGTCAACGGCGAGGGCGTTCTGGAATGGGCCGATCTCGAAGTCCCGTGCCGGGATGGTGCGCCGGCCGCGGGGGCCGTGGACCTCCACAGAAGCATCCAACGCGGTCATTACCGAAGCCCAGTCGCCCTGGGGATCGGCATGGCAGAGGGACCCGACCAGCGTGCCGCGGTTGCGCACGACCGGGTCTGCGATCAGCGGGGCCGCCGCCGCCATCGTCGGCTGGTGAGCTGCCAGCACCGAAGACCGCTCCAGATCGGCATGGCGGCACAATGCGCCCACCCGGATGGTGCCGTCCGCGTCGCGGCGGTGATATGCGAGGTCGGTGAGGTTGTTGATGTCGACCAGCATCTCGGGGGCAGCGAACCGCAGCTTGATGAGCGGTATCAGACTCTGGCCACCGGCGAGGACCTTGGCCTCGCCTCCGCCATCGGCCAACAGCGACCATGCTTCTTCGATCGACCTGGGTGCCTCGTAACGAAGTCGAGAGGGATAGATGGCAGCCTCCTGTGGTTGGGTCGACCCTTAAGACCGGTTGTCCCAGTCGGGTGTCCGTTCGCGCGGAAAGGACTGGGGATCCGGGACCGCTACCGGCAATGACTCGGCGGCCGGGTCGGGGCGGCGCTCCTGGTGAGGGGGCCAGGGGCCTTGCACCGGCTGGCCCGCCACCTTGAGGTAGTCGATGATCTCCGGCCACGCCCAGATCGTCGGGCTGCCGCCGGTCTTGGGGGCGTTCTCGATGACTTCGTACAACCTTGGGTTGCCCCGGCTGTGACCTGACGACTCGACGGCCAAATCAACCTCCCATCACGGACTTGCGGGGTCGATTCGAGGACTGTTAAGCGACACTATGCGGGTCGACAGCATACAACCGCGCCGGTTTGCGAGTCGGTCCTGGGCGGGACATTGCCTGAGGACGACAACTAGTCGTCATCGGCCTGGTGGGGGAGGGCCCGGCCGTCTGGATACGGCGGTTCCTCCTGGGGTGACTACTACATCCGGTCGGCCGCCAGGGCGCCGCCACCTGTTCGCACCGGGGAAACCACCACATTCGGCCCCACCCCCTAGCCACCGAGGCATCCCCTTGCCGGCATCCGACAGTGGCCCGCCTTACTAGCGTCGAGAGGGGTGCCCGACCGTCATTTTCCCTACGACTTCGACCGCCGATTCCGGCTGGCCTGGAGCCTGTTCGGCGCCAGGCCGGAGTCGGACGGGGTCACCCTGACCGAGGACGGGCGCTTCCTCGCCACCTATGGCCGGTTCCGGGTCGAGACCCCACTCGCCAACGTGGCCTCGGCCCGCTCCACCGGCCCCTACCGTTGGTGGAAGGCGGTGGGGGTGCGGGGCTCGGCGGTCGATTCCGGCATCACCTTCGGCACCACCCCGCGGGCCGGGGTGTGCGTGCTCTTCATCGAGCCGATCCCCCAACTCTTCCCGCCGCGCCCCGACCACGCCGGCCTGACCGTCACAGTGGTCGATCCTGACGGCCTGGTGAGGGCGCTGTCCGAGCAATGAGGTTCCGCTTGACGGCGAAAAGCGGGGTTGGGTTTGACTGGCGCGCAGATGAGCCGGGACCCGTTCCGCGTGAATGGATGGTGGGGCACCTCATAGGGGTCGCCGACATTCTCGACTGAGACCAAAACCCACCTCGGATCGTGAGGTGGGTTCAATTCGACATCGCAGCCGACGTCCACACACCGGTCTCGGCGCTTGCGCCTCCAAGCCCGGGGCAGGCGTTGGAGTCGGTTGAGGGCGGGCGCCTCGGCCGCTTCTCGTTCATAGGCTTCGGTGAGAGCACCAGGGTCGACGTGGAAGCGGGAACCGGTGATCCCCCGGGAGCGTTGCGTCAGGGCCTCGATCCCGCTCGCAGACTGGAAGAACTGCGCCCATAGGAGTACCTAACGCTTCTGGCTATTGAAAGGTGCTGGTCGACGGCGTTACCGCTAGTGGCAAGAAAACAGAGATCCGATCCCTGTGATCGACTACCGCCCAGCCCCGACTCCTGACAGCTCCTCGGCCATGGCCGCGGCTATCAACCCGACGTCGGGGATCGCTTCCGGGTCGGCGACCAAGCCCAGGTTGAAAGCGCCGGCATAAGACAAGGCTCCTATGCCCAAGCTCACCGGACCGATCAAAGGTAGAAGCGGGAAGACCTCCAGCAGAGGCGCCCCCGCCATGTAGAGCCGAACAGGCGGGCCGGCCAGGTCGGCGGTGGTCACGTTCACCCGTTGCCGGTTCAGCACCTTCACCATCAGCCGGCCGCTCTGTCCGGTGTGGGGAAGCTTCGAGATCGACGGGCGGCTGCGCGCCTTGCGAACAACAGTCTCGGCTGCGATAAGGCCGACCCTCTCAGCCAGGTCGGATTCGCCCAGCGGCAGCGGCACCACCATCTGGGCGACCTGGTTCCCGCCGTCCTCCTGGGTCGAGTGGTGCCGGAGGGATACGGGCACGTAAACCGGCAGCTCGAGTTTTTCGACCTCGACGTCCCGGCTCAAGAGCCAGCGACGCAGCCCGCCCGCGATCGTGGCCAGCAAGGCATCGTTGACCGTCCCACCGTGTCGACCGGCTAGATCCTTGATGACCTCGAGATCGGCCCGCACCAGCGCCACCCGACGGGACGGGCCGACCACATGGTTCAGAGGCGTGTCGGGACCCGGTCTTCGGGCGACGAGCTCTCCAATGGCCGGCAAGAAGGCGACCAGGCGCTCGAGGCTCTTCACAGGATGGCCGAGTACCGAAACGATTGAGCTGAGGTGGTGCCTGCGTCGCCGTGCGTGGTCGTCGCGTATCTCGGTCTCGGTCGGGGGAGGCAGCGGCTTCCAGGCGATGCCGGCTCCACCTTGGGAGCCGGGTTCCAGATCCAACAGGGCACCCAGCACGATCAAAGCCGCCATGCCGTCGGCCATGGCGTGATGAAGGCGCATGTAGAGCGCTACTCGCCGATCCGCCAGACCAGGGAGAAACCACAACTCCCACAAGGGGTGGGAGGGGTCTAGGCGCCGCAGGCGCAGCTGCTCGACCGTCTGCAACACGACAGCCTCATCGGCATCAGGGTCAAGAGCATGGACCCGCACGTGGTTGGCGACGTCGAAGCCGGCATCGTCGATCCACAACGGATTGCCCAACCCCGACGGGGGGACATAGATCACCTGCCTCAGGCGCCTGTGCATATGCAGGCGCTCGGCGACAGCCTGGCGCACGAACCCGATCCGGAACTGTCCATCTGCATCGAAGAGGCTCGATCCATCCAGATAGGCCAGCGCCGCCACATCCTGAGGCCAGAACTCGTCCGGCCACAGCATGAGCATGTCGCTGGAGCTGAGCCGTTCGATCGATTGATGGGGCATGCCTGCCTCCTTCCCGGGATTTTTGCGCCCGGGTGGAGAGGGGGCAACGGCCGGAGGACCACATACGCATGGGACGATCGCCCCTATCCGCCCAACACCCGCCCGCGGCAGGGTGGACCCGGAGGTAAGAAATGCTGGAAACGCTGCCCTCGGTTCAAAGCAAACCCATCGGTCGGTACCTGACTCCCGACCGGCTGACTGAAGACGTTCATGGCATCCTCAACCGCCATCCGGCGGTCGGCCTGGCGCTGGGGGTGGTGAACAAGGACGGCCTCGAGTTCTTCTACGGCCATGGCGTGGCCGATGTCGCCACCGGCCGTCCCATTACCGCGGACACGGTCTTTCGCGTCGCCTCGATCTCCAAGACCTTCACCGCCATCGCCGTCATGCAGCTCTGGGAGCGCGGGCTGGTGGACCTCGACGCGCCGGCCCCCCAGTACCTGAAGAGCGTGACACTCAGTCCCGTGAATCCCCTGTTCGGCCCGGCCACGGTCAGGCACTTGCTCACTCACACGGCTGGGGTTCCCGAAAACGTGGGGCATGTGGGATCACTATCCCGGGGCTGGTTTGCAGAAAGCGTCGCTCTTGACGAGCCCATCCCCTCATTGGCCGACTACTACCGGGGAGGAATACGGCTGACCACCGAACCGGGGACGAATTTCAAATACACCAACCATGGGTACGCCATCCTCGGACAGATCGTCGAGGACGTGAGCGGCGCGTCGCTCGACCGCTACATGCGGACCGAGATCTTCGAGCCGCTTGGAATGGACTCGACCGATCTGACGCGCACGTCCGCAACGGAGACGAAGCTTGCCGGGGGCTATGTGATCAAGCCGCGAGGCCCGCGTCGAATCACCGACCGGCACTGGGTGACTGCCGCCGCCTCATCCGTGTACTCGACCCCGGCCGACATGGGGCGCTACCTGTCAGGTCTATTGGGGGGAGGGACGAATGACGTCGGCTCGGTGCTCGAGCCTTCGACCGTGGCGACAATGTTTGCTGCCCACTATCGGCCCGACCCCCGCCTGCCGGGCATGGGACTCGGGTTCTTCCGGGTTGATCTCGGCGGCCATCCAGCAGTGGAGCACCAAGGCATCCTCCCCGGCTTCAACTCCCAGATCTTCCTGGCCCCGGCGGACGGGTTCGCGACCATGGCCTTCACCAACGGCTCGCGACAGGCAATGTTCTGGCTCCCGGTGGAGCTGAGCACGCTCCTCGGCCGAATCGTCGGGGCTGCGGAGGCACGAATTCGCTCAGACATCCCGATGAGGCCGGACGTGTGGGCCGACCTCTGTGGCTACTACTCAGTTCCCGCTCTGGCGACAGATATCCGTCTGCGGGCCATGATGGGAGTCGGCGCGCAGGTATTCGTGCGGAAGGGCCGGCTCTACGTGCGGGTGCTCACCGCGGTCCCGAGCATGTACCGCGGTTTCGAGCTCCACCCGGACGATGTCGACGACCCGCTCTCGTTTCGGATCGACCTATCCAGCTACGGTCTCGGAACCGCCAGGATCGTCTTTCGAAAGGGAACCAGTGGCGAGCCCGCGTCGATGAGCATGGATCTGATGCCCCTGTCCTTTCGTCGCCGGCCGCGGTCCTAACCAGAGTGAAGGCTGAACCGCTCTCGCAGGACCCCGTGACGGAGCCCGCGGTCGCTCACGGTGAGAGTCTCCTGACCGAGCTTTTCCATCACCGTCCTCACGATGCAAGCACCGGCCAGGATCACCTCCGCTCGCTTGGGCTGGAGCCCGACGATGGAACGACGGTCATCGGCTGAGCGAGCCCGATACATCTCGATCTGGCGATCGACCTCGGTACGATCGAGCACGGTCCCCTGCACGATTTCGGGGTCGTAGGTGGCGAGGGCGTGTCGGACAGCCGTGATGTTGGTGACGGCGCCACCCATCCCGACCAGCGCCTCGGGTCGAGGCCGGCCATCCAGTTCGGTCAACGAAGCCGCGATCTCGCTGAGAGCTGCTCCCAGAGTCTCTTGTGACACCGCGTGGTCGAGTCCGAACTGCTCGGTGATCCGCACCGCCCCGAGGTTCACGCTGAAGCGCTCGCTCACCTCATCACCAGCGCCGAAAGTGAACTGGGAGCTCCCTCCACCGGTGTCGAACACCACCAACGACCCGGGTTTGAAGCCCAGCTCGGCCTTCACCGCCAGGTAGGCGAGGCGACCCTCTTCCTCGCCAGAGATCACCTCTACCGTGGCACCGGTCTCCGCCAGGATTCGTTGGACGACCTCATCGCGATTGTCGGCAAGGCGGAGAGCCGCCGTGCCGACGACGGACACGACCAAAACCCTGTGCTCCTTGGCCTCCGCAATCATCTCCTTGATCGCATCGACGGTCCGCTCCAAGGCAGGATCAGAGATCGAGCCGGTTTGATCCAGCCCCTCTCCCAGACGGGTCATCTCCGCCCTGTCGACGACTGTCCGCCAGCTTCCATCGGAACTCCGCTCGGCGGCATGGAACTTGACCGAGTTGGTGCCGACGTCGATCACGGCGAAGCGGGGCCCTTCGTCCTCGAGGACGGCGGCGAGGCCTTGGTTGAAGTTGTGGTTGAGGCGATTCCCTAGACCGGCCTCTTGAACTGCAGCTACCACCGCAGCCGGGTCCTCGGATTCGATGGCGATGGTCCGCAGGTCGTGGCCGGCAACCTCGAGATCGGTCAGTTCGGCCGAGCAGCCCCCGAGCCGATATCGCACCCGGTGCTTGCTGATGGCCACCTCGTGGACGCCGCTGGGCTCCAGGACCTCTGCCATCAGCTGGTCGAGGGTGTATCTGTCACGTTCCAGCGGAGGAACCTCAAGTTGCAGTTCCTCGTACACCCTGTGCACCGATCCGGCATCAATTGGGAAGCCCTCTTTCATCACGGGCACCCATTGCTCCAGTCCGTGGGCGTCTACCGCCTTGAGGGCCTTGACGTCCATGAGCCCGTCCCGGAGCTTGACCACCCGCCCGACCTGACCCGCGTAGAGATAGACCTCGTCGGAGTCCTGTACGCCGGTCGGTGTCAACCGGGCGAACACCTGCTCGGCTGAACCGAAGTCCTGGCCGAAGGTGCGCCATTCCCAGCGAGGGACGAGGCCGGTCAGTTCCGCCACCTAGGTCGAGCCTCCCCCCAAAGAGCTCTCTGCCCACGATCCGCCCCTCACGAGATCTGCCATGATCAGTTCGCCTCTGAAACCAGAGGAACACGAGGGTCGCAGAGCAGGGCAGCAGGTGAGGTATGACACAGGCCAAAGTCGAGCGTACTAACTGGTACGCAGCCGAAGCGAGTGCGGTTGCGGAATCGTTCGGGGTCGATCCCGAACGGGGTTTGTCGAACTCCGAAGTCCAGGCCCGAACTCAGAAGTACGGGCAGAACCGCTTGGCCGAGGCGAAGAAGGAGTCTGGTTTCCAGGCATTCATCCGCCAATACCAGGACTTCATGCAGATCATCCTGCTGGCAGCCGCCCTCGTCAATCAACTGGTGACGGGTGACACCCCCACCACCGTTCTGCTGGCCGGATTGACTGTCTTCAACGCCATCATCGGGCTGCGCCAGGAGGCCAAGGCCGAGGCCAGTGTCGCCGCTCTCGCCTCCATGATGAAGACCATCGCCCGGGTTCGCCGAGAAGGGCAGGCGGTCGAGGTCTCCATGGAAGAGTTGGTACCCGGAGACGTCGTGCTGATGGAGGCCGGCAACGTCGTACCCGCCGACGGCAGGATCGTGCTCGCGGCGACACTCGAGATCGAAGAGGCCGCCCTCACCGGTGAGAGCCTGCCTGTGGCCAAGGCCTCATCGCCGGTCCAGGGCGCCTCTGTCGCATTGGGGGACCGCACCTGCATGGCATACATGAACACAGCCGTGACCCGCGGTCGTGGGGAGATGATCGTCACCGAGACCGGCATGCAGACCGAGATCGGTCACATTGCCAACCTGCTGTCGACGACCGAGACCGACAAGACTCCGCTTCAGAAGCAACTCGACGGCCTCTCGAAGATCATCGCCGCCATCGCCGCCGTCGCCTTGGTCCTCGTGATCTTGCTCGGCCTGGCCCAGGGCCAAACCTTCGACACCCTCTTCATCACCGGCGTCGCCCTGGCTGTCGCCGCCATACCCACCGGTTTGCCGGCGGTGGTGACGGCGTTGCTCTCCATCGGCACCAGGGAGATCGCCAAGCGCAATGCGATCGTCAAGCGCCTCCCGGCGGTTGAGACCCTGGGCTCGACCTCTGCCATCTGCTCGGACAAGACCGGCACGCTCACCCTCAACAAAATGACTGCCCGGGAGCTCGTGATCCCAGGCCAGAACCGGTTCACGATCACCGGCGAGGGATACAGCACCGCAGGCGAGATCAAACATACCGGCGGCTCCCGCTTCGACCTCGACCCCTATCTGCTGCCCATGGCTCTGTGCGCCGATGCCGTGCTCGATGGCGAGGCCCTCATCGGGGATCCCACCGAAGGTGCCCTCATCGTCCTCGCGGCCAAGGGCGGGCTCAACCTCGACGACACCCGCTCCGCCTATCCACGCATCGCCGAAGTGCCGTTTGACTCCGACTACAAGTTCATGGCGACCTTTCACAACATGAAAGGGTCCGCGGGCACGCAGGTCGTTCGGTGCTATGTCAAAGGAGCACCGGACGTGCTCGTCTCCCGGGGGGCGAATTATCGGGGACCAGATGGAACGATCACTCCCATCACCGATCAGAACCGGCCGCTTGCTTTGGAGGCGAACGACCGGCTGGCAGCGGCCGGTCAGCGGGTAATGGTCGTGGCTGAACGAGAGTTTGACCCCGCCTCCTTCGACCCCAACGGCAAGCTGATCGACCTGGTCCAGGACCTGACCCTCCTGGCCATGGTTGGCATAGTCGACCCTCCCCGCGCAGAGGCCAAGGCGGCCATCGCAGAATGCCACGACGCCGGCATCCAGGTGCGGATGATCACTGGGGACCACGCCACCACCGCCGCTGCCATCGCCGCCGAACTCGGAATCGAGGGAAAGGCCATGACCGGGGCCGCTTTCGCCGCCATGAGCGACGAAGAGTTGAAGCAGGATCTGGTGAACATCGGGGTGGTGGCCAGGGTCGCTCCGGAAGACAAGATCCGGCTCGTGCGCCTGCTGCAGGAAACCGGCAACGTCGTCGCCATGACTGGAGATGGAGTCAATGACGCCCCGGCCCTCAAGGCAGCGGACATCGGAGTGGCGATGGGCATCACCGGAACCGAGGTTTCCAAGGAGGCGGCGGTGATGATCCTCACCGACGACAACTTCGCCACGATCGTCAACGCGGTTTCCTACGGCCGCTCCCTGTATGACAACCTGCTCAAGTACCTGCGCTTCCAGATGTCGACCCTGGTGGCCTACATCGCAATGTTCATTGCGGCAGGGATCTTCTCGATCGCAGGCGGGATCCCCTTGAATCCGCTCCAGATCCTGTGGCTCAACATGGTGATCGACATACCCCTGGCCATCGCCCTCGGCTTCGACGTGCCGACGGTCGGACTGATGAAGCGAGCTCCTCGTCCGATCGGTGATCCGGTGCTGTCCTCGCGCAACTGGGTACGCCTATGCGTTCAGGGCTTCATCATGACCGTGGGCCCGCTCATCGTTTACCAGCTGGCCGAGCCCAGATTCGGGCCCACTGTGGCATCGACGATGCTGTTGACGACGCTGTCGCTGTTCCATGTGGTGGCCGGATACCTCGCCCGCGACCAAGTGAACACCGTTTTCAGGCGCGACGCCTTGCCCGGTGGAACCCAGCTCCGCCGTTATGGAGTAGCACTGCTCGCGATCATCCTGGTGACTGCGATCGGGTTCCTGCAGCGAATCTTCGGCACGACCGATCTCGGCTTCGCCCAATGGGTGGTCTGCATCGGGTTCGCCCTGAGCCTGCTGGTAATCGAGGAGGTCATCAAGCTCTTCATTCGTAGGCGCCAGCGAGCAGCCGGCCCTACGAGGAGAGTTGCAGCCACCGAGGCTCTGCCGGTCAACGCCTGAGAGCCTGCTTCCTGGGACTGCCTCATGCGGTGGATATCTACCGAGCGGGCCTGGCGCCGGGAGGCGTATGGGATGGCGTTGTACGTAGCCGTCGTCCTGGACGCGGCACTGCTGACGCTAGACCCTCGCGGCATCACGATCCTCCAGCTCGTCTGGGGGACTTGCGTTGGCCTGGTACTCGCCCATCTCTTCGCATTCGCCTTGGCAGCCCGCTTGGCAGGTGGTGGCCATCGGGATCAGGAAGATCGGGAGCTGGCATTGGCCCAGCTGACCGGGGCGGTCGCCATCGCCGCGCTCGCGACGGTTCCGCTCCTCCTGCTGGGCGAGCCGAACGAGCTGCTCGGTGTGGAGCTGGTGCTGTCGGCCTGCATCGGGGTGGCGGCCTATGGTGTAAGGCGCAAGAGCGGGGCCGGGCCGGCTGGTGCTCTGGTGTTCGCCGCCGTCGTTCTGGTGATCGCCGGCGCCATCGCCATCATCAAGAACGCACTGGTAGGCCATTGACGCCTTGTTCCCACTTTGGCAACGCTGCGGTCTTGAGGGGTACCCAGTTGGACGCTACGGTCGCCTCGCGCACCCGACCTGTAAGGAGGGAAAAGTGCCTGATGTGCCAGTTGAGCTGATCGTCGCCGCCTTCCAGGATGAGGAGTCGGCGAAAGCAGCCCTCGAGGAATTGAAAAAGGCCAAGAAAGATGGCCTGATCGCGGTGGAAGGGGCCGCCGTTCTACGCAAGGATGCCAAGGGCAAGCTTCACATCACCGAGACCGAGGACATCGGCGGGGGCAAGGGAGCCGCGTTTGGAGGTGTCGTTGGAGCCGGAATCGGGCTCATTGCCGGAGCAGCCTTGGCTGCTCCGCTTGCTATCGGCGCCCTGATTGGGGGTCTGGCATCGAAGCTGCGCGACACCGGCTTCTCCAACGAGAGATTGGAGAAACTGGGGTCCAACCTGACTCCAGGGTCGTCCGCGATCGTCGCAGTGGTTGAGCACACCTGGGTCAAGAAAGTCGAGGATGCCCTGGCCAAGGCCGGAGCCGATGCCCTGACCGAGCAGCTGGGCGCCGACATCGCCGATCAGCTCGACAAGGGCCACCAGGTCGCTTACGACGCCTTGGTATCGAACGAAGGGTTGCTGGCCAGCCGGGTCGCCGGCGGGGACGACGAAATCGATGCCAGTTCGGTCTTGGTCGACGACAGTGGCCTGACGGCCAGCCAGTTCGTTGCCACCGAGAACGGATTCGTGGTCCGCACGGCCGACGTGACCGATGTCAGCGTGGACGTGATGGAGATGGATGCCGAGGTCGTCTCGGAGGACTGAAGCAGCCCATCCTCGATGGAGACACTCTTCGGGGGCCTGACACGTCCTAGGCAATGCCCCGCACCGACCAGGCCCATCCGGCAACGGTGAACGGAGCTGCCGGGACCATCTCCGATGCAATGTCGCGTAGTAGAGCCCACCTATCAGCCTCGATCGTCGCCTTGTAGGCACCGACCGGTCCGACCCCCAATTCGAATAGACGCCACCACTCATCGAAGCTGGTGAATTCGCGCGACGCCGACACTGTGGATTCGACAACGTCACCGAGCCCCGCCGAGGTGAAATAGTCGACCAGCTGCCCCTGCCGGGTACCGGGTCGGTCAGATTCATCCGGTACATCCGGGTCCAAACGCCGCACAGCGTCCCAGAACATGCTGAGGGGCCCTCTTCCATTTCCGTAGTCCCAGACACACGCAGCCACCACCCCACCTGCACGGGTCACCCTCCTCATTTCGGAGAGCCCTGCAACCGGGTCGGTCATGAAGTGGACCGCCAGCTGGGCGAGGCTGGCATCGAAGGCGTCGTCGTCGAATGGGATCTCCTCAGCCACGGCTTGTCGGACTGTCACCCGCGGATAGCGATCCAGGATTGCCGCCACGAATTGCTCGGTGGGATCGATGGCGGACACCGACTCCGCTCCCAGCCGGCTGACGAGCTCCGCCGTCAGCGCGCCGGTGCCACATCCGACATCGAGGGCCCGTTGACCCGATTCGACTTCCGCCAGGGCGGCCATTTGCGGCCCCAGCTGAACGGAGAAACGGCCCATGAACTCGTCGTAGTCCGAAGCGCTGCCAGCGAACATCGATCAGCCCCCCTGGTGCAAGAGCATGTTCCTTCGATCCGACCGCCTTGTCCATAGCGGACGGCGAGCCGCCTGGATGCCGGATGGCTGGCCATGGCGCCCTCGTCTGCGCCCACTCAATCGGCCCGAGACTCCGAACCGGGGAGGAGGTCTGGACCGATGACTGTTGCTCGTCCCCGTGTGGCGGTCGCTATGCAGCGTATGGGTCGGCGCCGGGACCCCGGGCGGTCGACGCAAGCGTCGTAGGCAACGATGTCGCCCGCCAGGACCGGGCTTGAGCCTTCGCCCGGCCGGGCAATGGACCGATCTTGTTCACCGCCCCACGCCCGGAAGCATGGTCAAAGCCCAGCCGATGAAGGTCATGAGCCCTCCGAGGATCAAGCCGTAGGCCACGCACGCTCGGTCTACCTTGTGCCTCCCCACCGGCTCGCCGGTCATCATCCGGCCGATGGCCACCACCATTGTGGGGCTGGTGAGGACCGCGGCGATCGTGTAGCGGGAGGCCGATGCGCCGGAGATCCACCCGACGACACGGCTCATCACGCCGCCATGTCGCCACTGTTCGATCCTGCGCTCCAGCCTGTCGTGCTCACGGGCAGACCACTCGGCCCAATGCAGGTCGATCCACATGCAGCATGCACGTTCGAGCGAGGCGAACGCCGCAACCGCCACCAGCCCGACCACCCATGGGTTGAAGAAGGCCGCGGCGGAGACGACGGCAACGCTGAGCACTACATCTCCAACCGCCACCCAGGCGAAGATCATCGTCGCCATCAAGCCGGCGCGGCGGCCTCGACCTCGGGTCAGGTCTTCGGGCTGGGGGCTACGGCTCGATGCCAACAAACACCTCGAGGGATCGGGCGGCAGTTCGATCACTCATCGGCACCG
This sequence comes from Acidimicrobiia bacterium, assembly GCA_036555105.1. Classification (GTDB taxonomy): domain Bacteria; phylum Actinomycetota; class Acidimicrobiia; order Spongiisociales; family ZC4RG35; genus DATBMA01. The sequence continues at coordinate 15,908 of DATBMA010000033.1, read as the reverse complement.
GCCGATTGCCTCCCAAGCCACAACCGCGTTCGTAGTCCCGGGATACCATCGGCTGCCTCCGGCCGAGGGTGACAGCAGTGAGCAAACTGAGGTGGATCCCGACGATCGCCCTCCTGCTGGCATCATGCGTCGGCGGACCGGGGGGGCCCACCTCCTCTTCCACCGGCCCGGTCGGAGCGGTCTCCAGCACCACCGTCGGGCCGTCCACCATCACCACCGAGGCCGCCGCCACCACCTCGGCGCCGGCCACGACCACCGGGGAATCGCCCTCCACCACTGCCCCTGCCCTCTCGGAAGAGGCGCAGGCATGCCTCGACCTGGTCCACGACTGGATCACCGACATCGAGGACGACGTGGCCGCGGTCGACTTCGCCACCGTCGGATTCCACGAGTACCAACTGCTCCTGGTCCAAATCGTGCCAGGCACCCAGGCGATGTTCGATCAGTTCATGGAGCTCGGATGCGACCAGGTCGATCAAGAGGTCTTGGATCCCACTTCCATCGATCTGATCGCCTGGGCGGAGGAGAACGCGCCGGGCGCGGTTCCCTACCTCGAGATGCAGCAGGTGGCTGATGACCTGGACGTCGTCGGCGACTGCATCTCCGATGTCGAGGCGCTGCAGGCATATGTAGACGGTGGCGGGACGGTGATGGATCTCACCGTTCGCGAGCGGATTCACGCCTACAACCTCGCCGGGTCGATCATCCAATGGTGCTCGCTGGAGGTGGGCGAGAGATTCGTCAGCTCGGCAGAGGTGTCGGCCTTCCTCGGGATCGAGGACTGAGCGAGCTCAGGCAGGGTCGGCCGAAGGCAGCCCCAGCCATGAGGCGAGCGCATCGACTTCGGCGCGAATGGCTTTCCTGGCGGCCTGGCTCAGCTTCACGTCCTCATGGATGGCGTTGATCTGGAAGACGGACCGCTTGCGGTCGGCGGTGGCGTCGAGCTTGCCGACCAGCCGATCGCCATGGAGGATCGGGAGGGCGAAGAATCCCCAGCGTCGCTTCTCCTTGGGCTTGTACATCTCCAGGTAGTAGTCGTATTCGAAGAGATCGCGCAGTCGCACCCGGTCGTGCACGAGTCGGTCGAATGGTGAGAGGAGGGCGGTCCGCCCAGCGAATCCCAGGTCGAGAGCTTGCGGGTCCACCCGCCACTCACCGCTGGTCCCTTCCACCTCGGCCGGTTCCCCCGCCACCTCCACTTCATAGGTCCCCGGCATCTCGAAGATGGCCGGGCGGGCAATCCCCAGCGCCCGCACTCGCCGCTCGGCCCGAGCCCGTTGGGCATCGGCGAGTGGAACGACCGGAGTGTCGGTCGGGTAGACCCGCTCCGCCAGGTCCCACAGCCGCTGCCGCCCCTTGCGACCGGAGACGGCGACTTCTCCCCTGGCATTCAGAAATTCGAGCATCTGGTTGACGTTGCGGTTACCGGTCCATCCGGTCGACTCCCAGGCCACTTTGCTGGTGTCTGGCACGTCGCGGGAGAGGGCGGGGCCATGCCTGCGAAGGAAGCGGAGGACATCGCTCCGGAAGGAGGCGTTGGCCGACCACCAGCGCCTGGCGGTCTCGGTGGTGGGAAATGCGGCCATCTCCGCCAGATGCAGCCTGAGGTCGTCCATCGGGCGGACGAAGGCGCGGACCTCGTACATTGTCCGATCCTGTTCCAGAGCCATGGTGAGGTGTTCGGGCCGGTATCGATCGCCGAGCCGTGACCAGGCGACGAGGTCGGCGCTGGGAGCAACGGCGGCGGTCGGATCGAGTTGGAGGAAGTTCAGGTGCTTCACCATTTCGAGCAGGTCCTGCGGACGTTCGGCATCGAGCAGCTGTGCCTTGATGGCGATCCGGCGAGCCTCGAGTCGGGTCAGACTGTGGACGGCGGCCATGCCAACATCGTGGCACCGCCCATCCATGAGTGTGCCGGCGAGCCTCCAGGTGCTCACAGCGGGGCCAATACGCTTGGCTCGTGACCGAGGGACAGGTCCGCGAGCGCCTGGCCGCCTTGGCCGGAGTCCGGGTGCTGATCGGATCGGAAGAGGCGGGTACTCCGCAGGTGGCTTGGGGCGACACCTTCTGCTTCTACGACCCGAAATCCACCGGCGACCAGAAGATGCCCTTCGCCACCATCGTCACCAACGACTATCCGGGCTGGGACGAGGTGTCACGCCTGAGCCAGCCTGGCCGCTTCCGGGTCAACCTGGCCGTAGGGCGCGACTACCTGCCTGCCATCGAAGAGCCGATCGATTACGCGGCTGCGGACGTGGTTCTCCCCCACCCGACCTACGCCGCCCAAGGCTGGGTGTCGATCGTCAACCCCGGACCTGGCACCACCGGACGCCTGGGCGAGCTGATCGAAGTTGCGTACGCTCGGGTGGCCGGCCGCCATCGGCCTTAGGCGTCGAATGGTCACGACTCCCAAGTGATGGCCATCTCGCGATCGATACCGGGCAGGGGCAGTCCGGCAGCCTCCAGCTCGACTGCATCCCGGGCATGCGCAGGCAGACGCCGCCATGCGCGGACTGCCACCTTGTGTTGTGACCGTCGCCAGGTTCCGACGATCTCGCCCTCGACCATGAGCGCACCCGGCCAAACCCGCGATGGCCACAACTCGAACCGATCAGGAGCCGACTCCACCAGCAACTCTCGGTCATGTCCCTTGAGCAGGAAGTAGGCGTCACCGCTGGGAAGCAGTCGGGCCGGAGCCTCGGGGCCGGGGGCGGCCCGGATCGACTCCTCGTCGCTGTCGAGGATCCACGCCGGCCCGAACGGGGTCCCCACCTCGAGCAACTCGTTACCGATGGCATCGAAAGTGCCGACGGCCGTCTTTGCGGGAATCCCTGCCCAGACGGCGAAGCTGGCCCGAGTGGAGGGACCGAAGACGTGGAGGAAACGGCGGGCGAGCTCGAGGCGGGCCTGGGACGGCTCGACCGCGGGCGGGGCGACGGACCTGATGACAGGCTGATGGGCGCCGTCCCAGCGCAAGAGGATCGTCCCGGTGGGGCCGGCATAACGGAGCTGGCTCGGGTGTACCCCCAGCTCTCGGGCGGCCCAGGAATAGGTCATGGCCTCGTCGCCCAAGAGAGATCGGAGGCGTGAGGCCAGATCCTCCCCCCGGCGCCGTAAGGCTCCCTCTTCGGGGAGCCTCCCCAGTGTGAAGATGCCAAGGTCACGGGCCGGAACCACATAGGCATTCCAGCGGGGCCCCCACACCTGGACCAGAGATGGGTCCTCCCAGGCGTCGGGCTGGGTCCGCTCGACTCTGGCATGGATCGACAACAGCGCAGCGCGCGGCACGCTGTCCTGCATGCCCGCCCACGCCGCTTGCCGGAGCGAGCCGACTCCGCTCGGGAGCCGGCCATCCAGGGTGCCCACTCGCCGGCGGAACGAGAGCATCTGCGTACGAGTCAGCTCGAGCATCCCGTACCAACCTGCGACACCGTGCGCCATGTCTCACCGCGCCGCCTGGCCGGAGCGGTCAGCCCGACGAGCGCCATGCGTCGCGGAGCTTCACCCGCCCGCCGTAGCTGAGCAGTGCGCCCGAGTAGATGCGTCCGGCGACCACCACCAATCCGACGATCGAGGCCGCGGTGATGACTACCGCCAGGGCGTACTCCCAGGCCGGGATTGAGTCGAGGGCGGCTCGCACCGGCACGACGAACGGGGCCGTGAACGGGATGAAGGTTCCCACCACCGCGGCAGGGCCGTCGGGCTGGGCCAGGGCCTGGAAGGAAACCAGGAACCCGGCTACCGCCACCATCGTCAGCGGAAATGCGACGTTCTGAGCCTCGTCCACCCTGCTCACCAGCGATCCCGCCGCTCCATACAGGACTGCGTAGAGCAAGAAGCCGAGCACGAACCAGACGATGAGGCTGGTGACCGTCGCCACGTCGAGATTGGGGAGCTCGATGTCGTCTGTGAGCGCCACCGCCGCCACCGCCACCAGGATGGTGCCGGCGAACTGCGCCATGCCGAGCAGCCCGATCCCGAGGATCTTCCCGGTGAGGATCTGCCACGGTCGGACAGCTGAGAGCAGCACCTCCACCACACGATTCGACTTCTCCTCGGTCACTCCCGAGAGGATCCAGTTGCCGTAGAGCAGCACTGCCAGGTACAGCAGGAAGAGGCCGACGTACGCCACCAGGCCGCTGGTCTCGTCTCCCGCCTCCTGACCGGAGAGGGTCGTGGTCTCCAATGGATCCGAGGTCATGACCTCGATCACATCGGTGGCGACATCCCCTGACTCCGAGACGATCGCCTCCAGCTCGACAGAAGCGGCTCCCCTCTGCAACAGGCTCAGGATCTCTGACTCTCCGAAGCCACCCACGCTCTCGACCACCACCCCGCTGCCATCGATCAGAGCCGCGTCGATGGTCCCTTCTTCGAGGTCCGCTTCCGCCTGCTCCCTGTCGTCGTATGGCACGCCGGTCACGGCAACCGATGGCTCCGCCCCAGTCTCATCGCCCGCGTTGCCGAGCTGCTCGGCTGCGGCGACGATCGGCTCGTTCCCTTCACCAATCATGGCGACGACGTATTCGGTGGTGCCTCCTCCGATGAGCCTCGGCAAGAGGATCAGGGCGACGACCAGCACCAAGGTCAGGCCGGAGGTGATGAGGAACGACTTCGACCTGCCGCGCTCGCGGATCTCGCGCATGGCCATCTGCCAGGCGGTCGCCAGCTCGCTCATCGGACCGCCTCCCTGAACAGGTCCGAGAGTGAAGGGGTTGTGTACGAGAAGTGGCGCAACCTCCCCGACTCCTGTGCGCGGGAGAGAAACGCCCTCACGTCGGTGGAGGCATCGATGGTGGCGGTCACTCGATGGTCCTCCTGTTGGATGCGGCTCACACCTTCCAACGTCGCCAGCAGATCTCGAGCCTCCCCCTCCAGTTCCAACTCCAGCTTTCGCACCGGCGCTGCGTCCTTGAGGGTGCGAACGTTCCCGGAGAGGACGTTTCGGCCGTCGTCGATGATGGCGACCTCCTCGCAGAGGTCCTCGACCAGGTCGAGCTGGTGCGAAGAGAAGACCACCGCCTTTCCCGCCGCCGCCTGATCGCGCAGCACCTCTGCCATCGTCTCGGCGGCGATCGGATCGAGGCCGCTGAACGGCTCGTCCAGAACCAGCAAGTCGGGATCATGGACCAGTGCCGCCGCCAGCTGCACCCGCTGCTGATTGCCGTGTGAGAGCGCCTCGACCCGGTCCCTTCGCCTGTCGGCGAGGCCGAATCGATCGAGCCAGCTTGCTGCGGCCTCCATCGCCATCTCCGGCTCCATGCCATGCAGGCGCCCCAAATACGCGAGCTGGTCGAGAGCCCTCATCTTGGGGTAGAGCCCGCGCTGCTCGGGCATGTATCCGAATCGGCGCCGCTGCTCGACGCCGATGACTTCACCGTCCCAGGTGACCGTGCCAGAGTCGAGGGCGACTAGGCCGAATATGGCCCGCATCGCCGTGGTCTTGCCGGCGCCGTTGGGACCGAGAAAGCCAAGCATCGCCCCCCGTTCCACCTGGATGCTGCACCCACGCAGGGCGGCCACCTCTCCATAGGCCTTGTGGAGGTCGGAGAGGACGAGCACGCTGGCAGGATAAGGGCGGCCAATGGCCGTCGCCGGGGCCCCCCCGGCTCAGCTTGGGGGTGGTGCTTCCTCCCCGGCGAGCCCTCCGGCTATGTCCACTTCCGCCGTCGGCTCCTCGCCGCTGGCATTCAGCCGGTCGATCATCTGCCGCTTGGAAGCCTCGGTTCCAAAGGCCGTGACCAGGTCGTCCGCCCTAAGCATCGACTCGCCGGAGGGAACGATCACCGCCCGGCCCCGCTGTATCGACACCAGGGTGGACCCCTCAGGCCAAGACACTTCTCGCACAAGCCGGCCATCGGCCATCGACCCGGCTGGGACCCGAAATTCGTAGTAGCCGGCTCCAGGATCAGTGCGGAGTGCCAAGCGCTTGCGGGTCATCTCCGCATCGGTGCTCTGGCTCAGGGCTTCGTGGTAGGCCCGGACTGCTTCATCACGACGGAAGATGCCGATCAGCTTCTCGGGGTCGGCGGGGTCGACAACCGGCAGCCTGCCAACTCCAAGGGCAGCCATGCGTTCCAAGGCCTGCGAGACGGGAGTATCGGGAAGGACGGTCACCGGCCGCCGAGTCATCACGGCGTCGACCGTGACCAGGTCAGGGTCGCCTTTCGATCTGGCTATGTCGGATGTGGTGACGACACCGACAAGCCGGCCTTGATCCAGCACCGGTATGCCATGCGAACGAAGCGCGTGGAGAGCTCCGGCCGCGCCGGCCAGCGTCGTCGACGGGCTCACCGACGTCGGCCCTGCCATCACCGTTCCCACTTCTACTGAATCGAGGAGGTCGATGGCTCCCTGCCGCGGGACGGTGATTCCCTTGCGCCTCAAAGCCTGGGTGTAAACGGAATCCTTCTGGAATCTCTCAGCGAGGAAAGTGGCCAGGGTCGCTGTCAGCATCAGCGGCAAGATCAAGCTGTAGTCACGCGCGCCGGTCACTTCGAACACGATGAGGATGCTCGTCAACGGAGCCCGGCCAACGACGGCGAACATGGCCGCCATACCGACCACCGCGAAGGCTCCAGGCTGAATCGGGGCCGGGCCCGTCCAAAAGGGTGCCACCAGGCGGGCGAACCCGGTGCCGACTGCTGCTCCCATGAACAGCGACGGCATGAATGCCCCGCCTGATCCTCCCGAGCTGATGGTAAGGCTGGTGGCAATCGCCTTCCCCGCCCCCAATGCCAGGAGTACCCACCACATATCGCCGGCCGCACCTGTCAAGGCTTTGACTTGCTCGTCGAGGAGAAGGGCGTTGGTGTACCGCTGACCCGTGCCGAAGAGCTGGGGCTCGAGGAAGATCAGTCCGGCAACCAGCAGCCCCGCCCCGATGGGGCGGAAGACACCCCATGACCGCTCATGTCGGGATACCAGGCGCTCCAGCCGATCCAGGAGGCGGAGGAACAGGACTCCGAACGCGACGATCAGAACTGCGAGCAAAGCGTACATGGCCAACTCGGTGAAAGACCCGAGCCGGTAGATGCCCGTCTGCAGTCCCAGGTCCGGACCGACGATCGATTGGGAGGTGATCGCAGCTGCCACCGACGCGATAACGATCCCGGACATGTGACGAGGGGCGAAGGAGGACAGGATCACTTCCAATGCGAACAGCATTCCGGCGATCGGCGCGTTGAAGGAGGCTCCGATTCCGGCCCCGGCCCCTGCCGCCACGAGCGACCTCACTTGATCCTCGCCCAAGTGAAAACGCCTGGAGATCCAGGAGCCGATCGCTCCGCCAATCTGAACGATGGGCCCCTCGCGGCCGGCCGAGCCCCCCGGTCCGACGGTGATAGCAGTGGCCACCAACTTCAGCGGGATGATCCGGGCCCTCATGCGGCCGCCGTGCACGATCAAAGCGGCTGCCGCCTCGGGCACTCCATCGCCTGCGACCTCGGGAGCGAATCTGGTGGCCACCCACCAGGCAATCGAGAGAGCCACCGGCAGTATGAGAAAGATCCAAAGCCGATTTGGGTCCCAAAGGCCGGTCGGGATCGTGAATAGCGGCTCCAGGATCGGAGACAGCAGGCGCTCGATCCCACGGAGCGTCATGACCAGCAGGGCGGTGGCCACCCCAACCCCTATGCCAACCAGCGCCGACAGGGCAAGGAATCCGCCTAGTTCTGCTTCGGCCAGTACCCCGACCGCGGGCAGTTTTCTCAGGCTCTCCAGGGGTTTTGTCATCTACGCACGCCCGATCCTCGCGCCGTGCCTGGAAAAAGCGAAGATTCCGACGGACCACGGGTCGAAGATGGCCGTTGTGGTCAGCTGGCCTCTCTGGAAGCCGCCGCCTCTGAGGCGACCACGAGCTCCCGGAGTACCTCCATGTCGATCTCGTCAGCCGATCTGAAGTTCAGTACAGCGCTACCGGCTTTCACCTTCCCGAGGCGGCTGGCATATCGAGCGATCAGGTTGCCACCCGCGTCGGCCGCATTCACGTAGAGGCTCAGATGGTTCTTCTGCGAGGCCAGGCCGATCACGAACCATTCGCCGACCCTGCCGTCAGAGCCCCGGTACGAATAGTCGCCGTAGCCGATGATTCGCTGATCGGTCCCGCCCCAGAACCGCCCCTCCCACAAGGTCCGGCTCGCGTCAGGCATTGCGGTCGAGATCACGCCATCGATCTCGGCGATGCTCTCCCGCACCCCCGCGGGCAGGGACTCGATGAAGACATCGGGAGTGGTCGTCTTCGATTTCTCCACCAGGAGCACCTCCTCCCCTTCGAACGAGCAGGGTATAGGCCCAAGCTCCTGCGAGGACCTATCGATCCGCCTCGCCGACCGGCGGGGTGCCGTGGGTGTGGAAGGACTCGATGGTCTTGAGACCCCATGCCTGGCCCTTTGCCCGGTCGGCCTCGGTCCAGGTGATCAGCTCCCAGTCGGGGGCCAACACCAGGCGGGCCCCGGCGTTGACGATTTCGATTCGGTTGCCGCCAGGTTCATATACATAGAGGAAGAAGGTTTGCTGTATGGCGTGCTTGTGGGGCCCCGTCTCGATGTGGACGCCGTGCTCGAGGAAGATGTCAGCGGCCCGCAGGACGTCCTCGCGCTGGTCCACCGCGAACGCAACGTGATGCAGCCTCCCCCGCGTCCCGGTCCAGTCGTTGGTGTAGACGACGTCATAGCCCTTGTTGGTGAACGTCATCCAGATCCCAGCGATGGCGCCACTGTCCAGCCTGATCTGCTCCGTGGGCTTGGCGCCCAATACCGACACAACGAAGTCACGATTGGCTTCGACCGTGGCCGCCAGATAGTTGACGTGGTCCAGGCGCCGGACGCTCACCCCGTAGTCGGGCCGGCGTGATGCCTGGTTCTTCAGAGCCGGTGCCTGAATCGAGGACGGCATGAACCTATCCGACTGGAAGTAGAGGCCCCAAGGGTGGCCGTCGGGGTCCTCGAACGAGAACGTCGCCCCCCGCCCGGGCTGTCCCTCCGACCAACCGCGGCCGAGGCCGGCCGCCTCGATCGCATCCACCCGGCGCTGCAAGGCCTCTGCATCGGCCGCCCGCACCCCCAACCTTCCTATGCCGGCCGCAGGAGCAGCCGTCAGCGCCAGGCTGAAGCGCTCGTAGTCGTCCCAAGTGCGCAGATATGCGGTGTCGCCGGCCGACTCGACCACTTCCATCGACAGGACCTCGGTGAAGAAGCGCAGGCTCTCATCGAAGACGGGGGTGAAGAGCTGGAGATAGCCGATTTGGGCGACGTCGAGGTTGGATCTGATGGCGTTCTCCCCCGATCGGAAGGCCAGCACTCTACGGCCGGGCCGGCGGCGGGGCGCCCGCTGGCCGTGGACTGCTCTTAGGCTGGTCCAGAGCTCAGCAGGGAGGGTCATGGCAGAGAGCCTCGAAGGGCTGCTCAACTCCGGTGTGGGCGTCATCGACATGCTGCGCAACGCCCAGGTCGGGCCCAACGTCTACCCGGGGGTCCCGCTCGAGTTCACCAACTGGCGGGACGAACAGCAGGCGTGGCAGCACAGCTGCATCCTCTTCGACCTCTCATATCACATGTCCGACCTCGCCCTGAGGGGACCCGACGCCCTGACCCTGCTATCCCATCTCGGATACAACGGGTTCGATGGATTCAGGGTCGACAACGCCAAGCATTACGCCCCGTGCAGTTACGACGGCTACGTGATCGGCGACGTGATCCTCTTCTATCTCGCTCCGGAATCGTTCAACTTGGTGGGGAGGGCACCGGCGCTCAACTGGGTCCAATACCACGCCGAGACCGGCGGCTACGACGTGAGTCTCGAGCTCGACCAACGCACCCTGATCCGGAAGGACCCGTCCCGCCGCAAGTCGTACCGGTTCCAGCTGCAAGGCCCCAACGCCCCCATGATCGTGCAGCGATTGCTGGGGAAGCCGCTGCCCCCCGTCAAGTTCTTCCACATGACGACCTTCGAGATCGCCGGGCTGGCGGTCAGGGCCCTGCGCCACGGAATGGTCGGACAGCCAGGCTTCGAGCTGTTCGGGCCGTGGGAGGAGAAGGAACGGGTGCAGGAGGCGATACTGGCGGCGGGTGAGGAGTTCGGGCTGCTTCGCTCAGGCTCCCGGGCCTACTCCTCCAACACGCTCGAGTCGGGCTGGATCCCCTCCCCGCTCCCGGCGGTGTACTCAGGTGAGGCGATGAAGGCATATCGGGAGTGGCTGCCCGCCACCGGATACGAGGGCTCAGCCTCGCTCGGTGGCAGCTTCTACTCGAACGACATCGAGGACTACTACTTCACCCCATGGGACTTGGGTTACGGAGGCTTCGTCCGCTTCGACCACGACTTCATCGGGCGGGGGGCGATGGAAGAAGCCGCCGCCGACCCGCCCCGCACAAAGGTGACGCTGGCACTTGCCACCACGGACGTGCTGGCAGTGATCGGGTCGCAGTTGGAGGAGGGAGGGCGGGGCAAGTTCATCGAGTTCCCCTCGGCGGTCTACGCCATGCACCCCTTCGACGCGGTCATCGCCCGGGGGGAGACCATCGGGGTGTCTACCTGGATCGGATACAGCTCGAACGAGCGGAAAATGCTCACTCTGGCGGTGGTGGACAAGGAGTTCGCCGCGCCCGGAACCCAGGTGACCCTCATATGGGGAGAGCAGGACGGGGGCAGCGCCAAGCCGACAGTGGAGCGCCATCAGCAGTACGAGATCAGGGCGACGGTCGGCCCGGCGCCGTACTCGAGGGTGGCGCGGGAGTCGTACCGGGTCGACTGATCGTCGTCGACCGGGCCCGGGCCTTCAGCAGGTCTGCCAGCGTGGGGATCACCCCGCGCGGGATCCACAGGAAGAGGACGATCACCAACGCCCCGTAGACGACAACCCGCAGCTGGCCGAGGTCGACCAGCAGCTCATCGATCACGCTGAATACCACCGCCCCCAGTACCGGCCCGAACAGCGTCCCGATCCCACCGAACGCCAGCATCACCAGCACCGTCACGTCCACCTGAGAGAAGCCGTATGTTGTCGGGCTGATCGTCCCCTCGGTGAAGGCGTTGACCGCGCCCGACAGGCCCAGCATCGCCGCCCCCAATGAGGCCGCAACGACCCGGTAACGGGAGACGTTCACTCCCGTCATCTCGGCTGCCAACTCATCGTCGCGCAGGGCGCGGAAGGCCCATCCAACCCGAGATCGGCGAAGCAGACCGTGCACCACCAAGTATGCGAGCACCACGCCGAGCATCAGGTAATACGGCGGGATCCGCTGGCGGAGGAAAGTGTCGGCCCCAGCCTGGACGTGGAAGCCGCCGTCGCCGCCGGTAATGGATCCAAGGCCGAGTATCAGGTTGGTGAAGACCAAGGAAAAGATCAGGGTGATGATGCCGGTGAAGATCACACCAAGCGAGCGCCGGACCGCGACCCAGCTGAGCAGGCCGCCGACTCCTCCGGCGGCGAGGGTGGCGGCAATCACACCAATCAGCAGCGGCCAGCCGGCCTTGTCGGCAAGGATGGCGGCCCCGTAACCGCCGATGCCGGCCAAGGCCCCTACGCACAGGAACAGCTGGCCGGTGCTGCCGAAGATGAGGTTGAAACCAATGGCATAGGCGGCGAAAGTCAGGCCGCCCACCGCCAAACCCATCATGACGCCGGAGTCACCCAGCCACAGGGGTACGAGGGCGAGGACGGCGCCGGTGCCGACGACCGGCACCAGCAGCGCCGCCATCGATCGGGAACCCCGGTGCTCGATGCCGCCGATGCCGGAAGTGCCAGTGGCCTCGGTGAACCGCTCCGTCATTCCCTCACCCCGAGCAGCCCTGACGGCCGGATGAGGATCGTCACCGCCGCCGCCACCAGCAATATCACCAGTGAGAGCACGGTGCCAACAGTCGAGGCGGCCACGGTGCTGATGATTCCGAGGACGATCCCGGCCAGAACCGCCCCGGCCACGCTCCCCAGCCCTCCGACAACGGTGACGATCATGGCCGAGACGGTCAGCTCGAATCCGGCGGTGGTGGACACCGGGACCACCAGCGACCGCGTCACCGCCACCAGGGCGGCCAGGACCCCGGTCATCACCAGGATCAGGCGCATGATCCGACGGGGGTCCACGCCGACCAGCCGCGCCCCCTCCTCGTCCTCGATCACCGAGCGGACCGCTCGGCCCAGCGTCGTCTTGCGGAAGAAGAAGAGCAGCACGCCGAGGACGACCACGGTGATGATCGATGCCACCACGGCTCCCCTTACCATTCTGACCCCGATGATCTCGATCGGTCCGCCGCCTATGCGAAGAGTGAGGGCCTTGGTCGGATACTTCCAGCTGAGATAACCGTCGATCACGAAAGCCAAGCCCAGAGTGAGGAGGAGGCTGAGCAGGACCCGCGCCTCGCCCTGGCGCTGGTAGACCGGCCGGAGGATGGTGAGGTCGAAGATGAGCCCCAGCAAGCCGCCGGCGGCGAGCCCCAGGGCGATCGCCGGAAAGACCGGCATCCCCGCGTCCATGGCGAGGACGATGGTCGTGGCGGAGATCACCGCCATCTGCCCGTAGGCGAGGTTGAGGACCCCGCCCAAGCCGTAGACCAGCGTCAAGCCCGCGGCCAGCAGCCCGAACTGCAGCCCGAGCACTATCCCGTCGAGCAGGTTGGCGATCACGACACTCCCAGATAGGCCCGGCGCACGTCGGGGTCGCCGGCAAGCTCGGCGGAGGTACCGGCTTTGCTGATGGATCCGTTCTCCAGCACGTAGCCGCGATTGCTGAATGCAAGGGCCAGCGGCACCTGCTGCTCCGCCACCAGCACCGTCAGGCCCCGCTCCCTAAGCACCTCCAGCGCTCGATAGGCCTCGGCGGCCAGCTTGGGGGCCAGCCCGGTGGTTGGCTCGTCCAGGATCAGGAGCCGAGGTCGAGACATCAACGCCCGGCCCACGGCCAGCATCTGCTGCTCACCTCCACTCATGGTCCCCGCCCGCTGGCGGCGGCGCTCCGACAGCCTGGGGAAGAGGTCGAACACCCCTTCCAGGGTTGCCGTATCGGGCCTTCCTGGATAGGCGCCGAGGGCCAGGTTCTCTTCGGCGGTCATGCGGGGGAACAGCCGCCGCTCGGCCGGCACGAAGGCAATCCCCTTGCGAGCGATGCGATGCGTGCTGATCCCGACCAGGTCCTCGCCCTGGAGCTTGACGGTCCCCGTGGAAGGCGGGAGCAACCCGAGAACGGTTCGGAACAAGGTGGTCTTACCTGCCCCATTCGACCCGATGATCATGACTGCCTCGCCGGGCTCGACCCTGAACCCGACGTCGCGGATCACATCGCCGCCCTGGTAGCCGGCGGTGATCCCGGTGACCTCGAGCATCGGCGCCTCAGCCACCAGTCCGGGTCCCGGTCCCCAGGTAGGCCTCGACAACTTTCTGATCTCTCATCACGACCGCGGCCGGTCCCTCGGCCAGCACCCTGCCGAAGTCGAGCACCACCACCCTCTCCGCCAACTGCATGACCGCATGCATCACGTGCTCCACCCATACCACCGTGACTCCGAACCTCTCCCTGACCGTGCGCACCATGGCAATGGAGGCATTGAGCTCGGAGTCGTTGAGCCCGGCCATCACCTCGTCGAGCAGGATGAGCTTGGGCAACCCGGCCAGTGCCCGAGCGAGCTCCAGGAAACGGCGCTCATGGAGGTTGAGGCTCTCCACGTGGTCGCCGCCGCGGTCGGCCAGCCCCACCAGCCTCAGCATCTCGGACCCCATCGCCATGGCCTCGGCTTCATCTCTTCTCCGGCCTCTGGCGCCGAACATGGCCCCGAGGGTGGCGTTCTCGAGAACCGTCATGCTCGGAAACGCTCGCGGGGTTTGCTGCACCATCGCTACTCCCCGCCCGCAAATCTCATGAGTGGGGAGCCCGGTCAGCTCGTGGCCGTCAAACGTGATCTTGCCGCTGCTGGCGGGTTCCAGGCCCACGATCAGCTTGAGCAGCGTGCTCTTGCCTGCGCCGTTGGGGCCGACGATGGCGAGAATCTCGCCTTCGTCGGCCCCTAGGTTCACTCCGTCGACGGCCGGCAGGCCGCCAAAGTGCTTCCCGACCTCTTCGAGCTCGAGAAACGGCACTCGGTTGTCAGGAAGCCGGCGTGTACGGCTCCAAAGGCTCCGACTGGCCGACCTTCTCGATCCACCAGTCGCCGGCTTCGTTGAGCCCGGTCGGGGCCGGCCCTTCGCTGATGGTGGACACCACCGGCGCAGATGTGGCCAGCTCGCCCCACTCCGTCCAGCTCACCGGGTGGGCATAGCCCTCCAGGTCGTATGTCTGGCCGTGCAGGTACTCCGAGATGGCCACCGGGTCGTCACCTACGTTGGAGATGGCGTCCGCCACCATCGTCACGATCCCGAAGCCCGCCACCGCGTCGTCTGACATGAATGCGTTGTCCGAGGCCGCCAGGTAGCGGGTAGCCAGGGCGGCGTAGCCCTCCGAGTTGTAGTCGGCGCAGGCGAAGTCGGTATAGCGGCCGATGGCGGTCTCGGCCAGGTTGCCGACCGCCAGATCGGGCGGTATCCAGGCGCCGGTGACGGGCACGTCGCCGATCAGATCGGCCGAGAGTGTCACTATGGCGGCGTTCCCCGGCGGGTGCCCGGTGCCGATCACCATCTGGACGTCGGCATCGGCCAGTGCCCTGACGTAGGGAGTGAAGTCCGTGTCGGGCGGGACCGGTGCGACCTGGATCTCGCCGTAGTCGACGCCGGACCCGGCGAACACCGACTCCACCGCCGACTTGAACGCCTGGCCCCACGGGTAGTCGGCCACGATCACCCCGACATTGGTGAAGCCCTGGTCTTGGGCGTATTGGAGCACCGGCGCTGCGACCATGGGCGCAGCCGGCAAGCAGGTCCTGAACATGAAGCGGCTGCTCTGGGTCAGGGCCGCCTCGGTCCCTGACTTGATCAGGAAGGTCGGGATCTGGCTCTCCTCGGCCTTGGGCGAAACCGTGCCGCCCACCGTGCTCGAGATGATGCCCCCGATGGCGACGACCCCGTCTTCGACCAGCCGGTCGTATCCGGTGGCGCCGATGTCGGCATCGTTGCCGGAGTCTTCGATGACGATCTCGATCTCCCTGCCGTCGACCCCGCCGGCAGCATTGATCTCATCGGCGGCCAGCAGCATCCCGTCACGGGCCTGCACCGCCCAAGGGGTGAACCCGGTCAGGTCGGTCAGGGCCCCGATCTTGATCGGCTCCCCGGCCGCGGCCGTGGTCGATGGCGCCGCGGTGGTCCCGGTTGTAGCTGGGGGGGCGGTGGTCGCCGACGTGGTGGGTGTGGCAGTGGTAGTGGTCGCGGACGTGCATGCCGCCGCAACGATGGCCATTACTGATAGGAACGCCAGAGACTTCGCGTTCGGGCGTAAGTTCATCATCAGTCTTCCTCCTCTTTGCCACGCGATAGCCCATCGAGCCCGTTTGAGCGGACGGCGATGAATCGATTGTGGCGCCGCGGTCGCACCCTAATCCTACGGTTGACCCCAAGCGGTCCGATCGGTCGGATCAGTACGACCGCGGGTAGACGGTACCGTCCATCAGCTTGCGGGCCGTGCGGATGATCCCCGCGCCGACGATTGCGAAAGGCTCATTGGGGCCAATCCGCACATGTGCGTCGAAGCTCCCGGTCGGGTGCTCAATCCGCACAGTCTCGGCATCCGCCGGCAGTACAGCCACCTCGGCCGCGGGGCTCCCGGCGATGTGGCAAGCGGTGGCGACGGTGACTGCCCCCAGCACGCCGATCGCCTGATGGCAGCGGTGGGGAATGAAGGTGCGGGTGCAGACCACGCCGCCCTCCCGCGGAGGTGCGACCAGGGTGAGCTTGGGGACGGTGGACTGGCTGACATCGCCCAGGTTCATCAGCGGCCCGGCGGCAAGCCTGACCTCCTCCAGCCTCTGGCGCAGGGCCAGGTTCGCCT
>DATBMA010000018.1:0-2027 GCA_036555105.1 Acidimicrobiia bacterium | reverse complement strand
CCGCGGCTGCTGGCCTAGGCGCCGGGCCCGGCTTCGGGCAGCTCGAAGACCTCGCCGGGGAAGATGAGATCCGGATCACCCGACTCGAGCCTGGCCCGGTTGGCGGCGATGAGGTCGAGCCAGAAGCGGGCGACCTCACGGTTGGAGGGGGATCGCTGCCAGAGCTCCTGGAGATGGGAGCGTGCGATCAACCAGAAGTTCTCGCCAGCCACGACCGTGTGAGTCGGGGCGACCTCCCCTTCCGAGCCGCCAGGCGCGATCGGTTCAGGTGGCTCGACCTGGGTCTGGCTTGGGGCAGGGGTCGGGGCGGGAGTGAAAGGCAGATACGCAGGGCCGGTTGATCCCTCCGTGTTCGTACCGAAGGTGCCCGCCACCAGAGCCGCTGTGGCGAGACTGCGCCTTCTGTCGGGGTCGTGTGCGAGGCGATAGAGGCTTGACACGGCTTCACCTGCCAAGGCCATTAGCAGCACCCCGATCAGCGCCCAGGCGACGACCACGAGCGGCCCGGCGATCGATCGGTTCGGGGAGGCTTCAAACAGTGAAACGGCCCACGCCAGCATCAGCGGCAGGCTGAGCTTGAGCGTCCGGGCGGCTCCCCTGCGAGTGGTGCTGCTCATCGGTCGAACGTATCGCCCGGTGTCCGCTCGAACCAGAGGCCTGCGGCGGGACCGCGGTGGTATGCGGTTTACGATGCTGGCCCGCGGGCCAGGAGCGTCAATTGAAAGTGCGGATCGGAGTTGCGGACTCGAATCGGGTGGTTGAGGTCGAGACCGACAGCGGAACCTCAGTCAAGAAAGAGGTCGATGAGGCGTTCGGCGCCGGGAGCCCGATCCTCTGGTTCGAGGACACCAAGCACCGGCTGGTCGGCATACCCACTGGGCGGATCGCCTATGTCGAGATAGACCAGGAGGGAGAGGCGCGGTCGGTGGGTTTCTCGGCCGGAGCCTGAGCGAGCTCGCTCAGCCGGCGCGGCGGCGGCGCTCCGCCAGCCAGCGCTTGCGCAGCCGACGTCGCTCGTCCTCGTGATATCCACCCCAGACACCCGATTCCTGATTGGTCTCCAGGGCATAGAGGAGGCAGTCCTCCTGAACCGCGCATCCGGAACAGATCATCTTGGCTTCCTCGATCTGATCGACGGCCGGCCCGGTGGTCCCGATCGGGAAAAAGAGGCTGGGGTCGGAGTCCTTGCAGGCCGCCAGCTCACGCCAGTCGGCGCCTACGGAGAGTGGGGTGGGGGAGATGGTGATGGGCAGGGTCATCGTTCGGTTCCTCAAGATCGTGAATTCGTTCACAAAGATGCCTGTGAGTGAGCACCTCTTGTCTTACTGCTGAAGGCCCTACCGTACAGTTGGCCTAACTGACCTGCAAGCGAGTTCTGATGCCTAAAACTGGAGAGAGGGTCAAGATCATCGGCCATCGGGGGTGGCCGGCCCGGTTTCCAGACAATTGCCAGGCGGGGGTGATGGCCGCAGCGAGGGTTGCGGACATGGTGGAGGTCGATCTGCGTCTGAGCGCCGACGAGGTTGTGGTGCTCTCCCACGATTCGGCGTTGCGAGGCGTGGCCGTAGCCTCGAGCACGTGGTCGGACCTGATGACCGTGGATCTTGGCGACGGTCATCACCCTGTGCGTCTCTCTGACCTTCTCGCCGAGCCAGGGTTGGTCCCACTCGATCTCGAAGTCAAGAACATGCCCGGCGAGGTGTCGGAGGAGCAGGGCCGGCAACTCGCGAGGTTGGTGGCCGACATGGCCAGGCCGGGCGACGTCGTCACCTCGTTCTGGTGGCCGGGGATGGATGAACTGCGGGTCTCGCACCCTCAGGTCCACACCGGCTTGATCGTCGCGGCCGAGGGCGACCTGATCGACGCCATCGACCACGCCGCCGAACGCGGGCATGCATGGGTCGTTCCCTATTGGGCTCTTGTGAGAGGACATGCGGGAGCGGTGGAGACTGCAGCCCACTCAGGAGTCGAGGTCATCGTCTGGGGCCTCGAGGAACCGAGTGAGGTGGCGAACCTGGTGGTGGCCG
>DATBMA010000104.1:0-6652 GCA_036555105.1 Acidimicrobiia bacterium | reverse complement strand
CCCGCTCGCGCTCGTCGAGCGGACCGAGGAGCCGGGCGATCTCGTCCGGCAGCAGCGAAGTGGCGGCCACCTCGAAGGGTGACTCTGCCGAGCGGTCCTCGACGACGTCGCCCAGCTCGGCGTCCCCGTCCTCGCGCAATGGCTCGGACAGCGAGAGCGGCTCCGCCGCGAAGCGCAGCGCCTCGGTGACCTTGTCCTCGGGCATCTCCACCTCGGCCGACAGCTCGGCCAGGGTGGCCGGGCGGCCGAGCTTCAGCTCGAGGCGCGAGCGCGCCTTCTGCAGGCGGGCGAGCGTGTCGCCGGCGTGCACGGGCAGGCGGATGGTGCGCCCGGTGTTGGCGATGCCGCGTGTGATGGCCTGGCGGATCCACCAGGTGGCGTAGGTCGAGAACTTGAAGCCCTTGCGCCAGTCGAACTTCTCGACAGCCCGGATCAGGCCGAGATTTCCCTCCTGGATCAGGTCGAGGAAGTCGATACCCGAGGTGTTGGCGTAACGGCGGGCGTTGGCCACGACCAGGCGGAGGTTGGCGGTGAGGAAGGCGTCCTTTGCCTCGCGACCTAGCCGCTCCTTGCGGCGCAGCTCGATCTCTTCCTTCTTGTCCTTGAAACCGCCTTGCTCGAGGCGCTCCCCTGCCTCCTCACCGGTTTCGATCTGCTGGGCAAGCTCGACTTCCTGCTCGGCTGTCAGCAGGTCGTATTCACCGATAGCAGTGAGGTACTGCGACACCAGGTCGGTAGTGAGCCGTCCTCGTTCGTCGGTCAGCTTGCTCTGCAGGCGCTCGCGTCGCGCCTTCTCCTCCGCGGCGCGCTCGCGCGCTTCAGTCGTCGTCATCCGTCGAATTCCTCCAGGGGCAGTGGCCGCACCAGGTTGCGGGTTCACCAATATGACACATAACCCAACGTTTGTGAACCCCCCAAAATGCCATCTACATGGTCATTTTCACGATGGTCCTCACGGGTGATCGGCCAAAGTGATAGTCCCGAAGACCAGGAAATGGCCGGGTTAGACCTCGATGCCGTAGAGGTGGACCTGACCGCCCACCCCTTTGAGCTCATGTAGGCCCAAATCAGTCGCTTTGACACCATCCAGGCTGCGGACATTGTCGAAAACCACCTCTGAAACGGCTATCTGGCCGGGGGCGCCGGCCGCATGGATGCGGGACGCGAGGTTGACGCCGTCTCCCAACACGTCGCCTTGGGACTGGATCACTTCCCCCAGATGGATGCCGATGCGAAGCGCAAAGCGCCCATCGGAGCCCACCTCCGCCTGAATTCTCCTGGCACAGGAGACGGCCTGGGATGCGCTGGGAAAGCTGGCCAGGATGCCGTCGCCCATTTCCTTCAGCATTCGGCCCTGATGCTGGGCGATTTGCCGCCGGTGGATCTGGCCGTTCACGTTCAGGATCTCGAGGGTCCGGGCCTGATCGGCCTTCATCATCTCGGTGTACCCGACGATGTCGCTGAAGAGGATGGCGGCCAGGTACCTGCCCTTGGCCCCGGCGGCTCCTCCCCGAATCGCCTCATCCAGGAAGTGGCGCTTGCCGTTCAAGGCTGCCTGATACTCCGCTGGTGACAGGATGTTCTCGTTGAGCTGCATGTCGGTCTGCAGGAAGTTGTCGAAGAATGCCTGCAGCCGCTCCGGCTCCAGCATCACCTCCTCGCGGAGGAAGCGCTCGTCGATGTTGATACAAATCGCGCCGACCAGCCCGTACTCGGGCCGAAAGATCGGGATGGTCGTGCACTTGAACTGGCGGGCGCCGATGGTCAGCTGGTAGTTCAGCTTGTCCTCTCCCCGCAGGCGCCGTGTCTTGAGATCGAGGAGGAGGCTGGTGGTGCCCATCTCCACCATGCGGCCGGTCACTGCCCCGTTCTCGATCGCGATGATCGATTTGGCAGGGTTCACGAGGTTGTGGAGCAGGATCTCGATACCGGTGTTCGGGAAGGAGCGGCCGATGAGCTGGACGATCCGCTTGTAGTTCTCGAGGAAGTCCTCGTTCTCGTTGATCACCGAATCGCCGTCGTACGCCTCGTACAGCCTCCGATAGCGGGCAAGTGGCTCGCTGCCAAAGGTGTCGCGGACCCGGTTCTGCTCTCCCACCACGATCAGCTCCCTGGCCGCGGCGGTGGCCGTCACTCCTCGATCAAGCTCTTCCAACAGGAAGTCGACGGCTCGCTCGAAGTGATCCGGGCTGAACTGAACCAGTCCGGCATCGTCGACGATGAACGGATAGAAGTCGTGCTCCTCCAACCGGCGACGGTGTTCGCCCACCGGGCGGTCCTTGCGAAAGAGCGGCAACCTCGCTTCACCTCCGGAGTCGCCTGGCGCCGTTCGATGGCGCCTCGAGTTCGGCTTCAGCGTACTGCCGGGCGCTGGGGCCGAGACCGGCGTCCCGAGGCGGCCACTACCTTGACCCTTCCATGAACCGCTTGGCCGGGAGCACCTCCCCCTACCTGCTCCAGCACAAGGACAACCCGGTCGACTGGCAGGTGTGGGGTGATGAGGCGTTCGCGGAGGCTGCTCAGCGCAACGTCCCGGTCCTCCTCAGTGTCGGCTACTCCGCATGTCATTGGTGCCATGTGATGGCACACGAGTCCTTCGAGGACCCGGCCACCGCCGCCGAGATGAACCGGCTGTTCGTCAACGTGAAGGTCGACCGCGAGGAGCGACCCGACGTCGACGCCATCTACATGGAGGCCGTCCAGACCATGACGGGGCGCGGCGGCTGGCCGATGACGGTCTGGCTGACTCCGGACGGCAGACCGTTCTACGCGGGCACCTACTTCCCAGACACCGATCGGCACGGGATGCCGTCGTTTCGTCGGATCATGGAGGCGGTGTCGTCGATCTGGGTGGAACGGCAACAGGAGGTCGAGGACCAGGCGCAGAAGCTCACTGAGGCAATCGCCAGGGCCCTCCCCCCGGTGCCCGTGAGCCCGGACCTCGACACGCTCAAGGCCGCATATCGATCGCTGGAGGCCGGCTTCGACTTCCGGCTGGGCGGATTCGGGCCCGCCCCCAAGTTCCCCCAGCAGCCGGTGCTGGAGTTCCTGCTCCGTATCCATCGCCAGCCTTGGGCAGAGCGGGCCGGCGAGATGGTGCGACTGACGTTGGGGGCGATGGCATCCGGGGGGATCCACGACCAGTTGGGAGGTGGGTTTGCCCGCTACTCGGTCGATGACCACTGGCTCGTCCCCCACTTCGAGAAGATGCTCTACGACAATGCCCAGCTGGCCCGGCTCTACCTGTGGGCGGGAATCGAGCTCGGCGACCCCAGTCTGGTGGCGGTAGCCAGGTCGACCATCGACTACATGCTCCGGGACCTGCACGACCCTGGTGGGGGTTTCTACTCGGCCGAGGACGCCGACTCGGAGGGCGTGGAGGGAAGGTTCTACGTGTGGGCCTTGGAGGAAGCCATGGCGGTGGCCGGTGCGGACGACGGGCCGGCCACAGCTTTCGCCCTCGGGATCACCGAGGCAGGCAACTTCGAAGGCTTCAACATCCTCACCCGCCGCCCGGAGGCAGCCATCCTCGACCGATACGGGGCTGAGGGCCTCGAGGCGGTGCGGAGAGCTTCGGCCAGGCTCTTGGAGGCGAGGACGAAGAGAGTCAGGCCCGGCCTGGACGACAAGGTCGTGGCGGCGTGGAACGGACTGATGCTGAGGGCTCTGGCGGAGGCCGGCGCCGCTCTCGACGAGCCCAGCTATCTCGATGCTGCCCGCGACTGCGCCCGTTTTCTCATCGCTGAGATGCTCGACGATGGACGAATGGCGAGGTCCTGGCGACGAGGATCACGGTCGGGGCCCGGCTTCCTCGACGACCATGCCGCCGTCGCCATCGGGCTGTTCGCCCTCTACGCCGCCACCGGCGAGGTGGGGTGGTTCCGGGAGGCGCGCCGACTGGTGGGCGAGCTCATGGGTCGGTTTGCCGACGGGGAGGGAGGCTTCTTCTCCACCTCGTCCGATGCCGACGTCCTGATCAAGCGGCCCCGCGACCAATTCGACAACCCATCGCCGTCGGGCAGCGCCCTGGCCGCAGAAGCGCTGCTCATCACCTCGCTCTATACCGGCGAGGGTGAGCTCCGCCATGCGGCCGAGCGGGCGATCGAAGCCTCTGGTGTCCTCTTGACCAGGTATCCCTCAGGAGCGGCGCATCACCTGTCGGTGCTGACCGCCCTCGAGCTGGGCACCTTCGAGCTGGCGGTGAGCGGGCCCGATGCCAGCGAACTCGCCTCGGTTATGTGGGAGGAGTGGCGCCCTGCCGGGGTCCTCGGCATCGACATCGACGGGTCCCAGCAGGAGTCGGTGCCGCTGTTGGCAGGTCGCTTCCAACCCGGCAGGACCCTTGCCTACGTTTGCCGGGACTTCGCCTGTGAGGCTCCAGTCGCCGATGAAGGATCTCTCCGGAAGCTGTTGGATGCCGTCTAGCCGGTGGTGGGGCTCGGCACGACCGGCAACGGTGCCATGCTCAGAAGGCGCGCAGACAGCCAGACGAATGTGATCCAGATGGCATCGGCCAATGCCAGGTGGAGCACCTGCAGCCATAACGGGGTGCCCAGTGAAATGTTGAGCAGCCCGAGACCGAGCTGAACTGCCACCAGAACCACGAGCAGACGGGCCGCCGGTTGCTCGGTGCGATCGGAACGGCGCACCGCCATAAGGCCGGCCACCGCCCCGACCACTGCCAGCACCGGGTGGCTGAACCGAAGGCGGGTCAGGAAGTGCTCCTGTTCGGTGACGTCACCGCTCAGCCCCTCGCCGGCCGACCCATGCGGAAAGAGCGTGTCGGCCAGGGCGGTCACGGCGCCACTGGCGAAAATCACCACGATGGCTCCGGCCCCGAGGACCAGCCACCCCCCCGGGTTGCGCCATTCGAGCTTGCCACCTCCTGACAGCCAGAAGACGGTGAGGGTGAGCGACGCCAGAAGGAAGAGGGTATTGACCAGGTGCATGGGAACCGCCACGACCCTCGCCGCAGAAGAGTCGGCCCCCACCCACTCGAACAGGACCAGAGTGGCTCCGATGGCCGCCTCCAGGACCACTGCCACCGCGGCCAGGACGGCCCCCCGGCGGGCAGGGTCGCCCGCCTGCCTCGCCCGGAATACCCAGATCACGAGGGCGAAGACCAGGAGGAGGGCGACCCCGCTGGCCAGCCTGTGCGTGTACTCCACCGCCGTCGCCCCTTCGAGAGCGGGCACGAGCTCACCCTGGCAGGTTGGCCAATGGGTGCCGCAGCCCGCCCCGGAGCCGGTGGCCCTGACCACTGCTCCCAGGAGGATCGTGAGCACGTTCCACCCGAGCACGACTTGACTGAATCGAAGTAGGCGGTTCAACCCCGGCGAGTAAACCCAAGGCCCCGGGCCTGCGCAACACCACCGGATGACGGCTGGAGGGCGCTGGTACCGTCACCGGCCGTGGAAGTCTTTGAGGACGTTGCCGCGGCCGTCGGCGGCACCCCTCTGGTGCGACTGTCACGCATCCACCCGCCCGGCAACCTCGTGGCGAAGGTCGAGTCGATGAACCCCGGCGGCTCCGTCAAGGAACGGATCGCGGTCACGATGATCGAGGCCGCCGAGCGGGACGGGTCCCTCCAGCCGGGGGGCACGATCATCGAGCCGACCTCCGGCAACACCGGTGTGGGACTCGCCATGGTCGCCGCGGTGCGTGGCTACCGGGTGATCTGCACCGTCCCGGACAAGGTCTCTGCGGAGAAGCGCGACCTTCTGCGGGCATACGGGGTCGAGGTCATCGTCACTCCGACCGACCTGCTGCCAGAGCACCCAGACTCCTACTACGGGGTGGCAGCGAGGCTGAGCCGTGAGCTGCCGGACGCCTTCCGCCCCGACCAGTACTCCAACCCCGAGAATCCCGCCGCTCATTACCAGAGCACCGGGCCCGAGATATGGCGGCAGACCGATGGCACGGTCGATGTGTTCGTGGCCGGAGTCGGAACGGGGGGCACGATCTCGGGGGCAGGGCGATATCTCAAAGAGCAGAAGCCATCCCTGGAGGTGGTGGGAGCGGACCCCGCCGGGAGCATCTACACGGCCGGGCCGGGAGGCGACATCCACCAGTACCACGTGGAAGGAGTCGGCGAGGACTTCTATCCGGCCACCATCGACCTCGAGGTGATCGATCGCTTCGTCATGGTGGACGATGCCGCTTCGATCGCGATGGCCCGCCGGCTGGCCAAGCGGGAGGGGTTGTTGGTGGGCGGCTCCGGAGGAATGGCGGTCGAGGCGGCGTTTCGCGTGGCCGTCGAAGACCCAGGCCGCCTGGTGGTGGTGATCATTCCAGACTCGGGTCGCGGCTACCTGTCCAAGGTCTTCAACGACGAGTGGCTCCTGGACCACGGCTTCGATCCGGCCGCCGAATAAGCGAGGCCCCCGGCGAACCGGGGGCCTCGAATCTGATGCTCAGAGACACTTCGGCCATTCGGCCGCCATGGGGGGACCTGCCCTTGGATCTCGTGAGCCCGGTGGCCCGGGTTTGGAGTCGCCACCTTCCTCGAAACGAGGGAGCGACGGCTCAGGTGTGAGCGCCGCTCAGCGCCCGACCACCTCCAGAGTCCCAAAAGTTTTACCCAACTAGGACCACCTCCTTTCTCTGGTAAGCGGGATTCTGCCAGAGACGCGTCGATAGGGAGGCGTCTATT
>DATBMA010000103.1:0-3735 GCA_036555105.1 Acidimicrobiia bacterium | reverse complement strand
CACACGTGGCCCTGATTGAAGAAGATGCCGTTGATCACTCCTTCGATGGCCTGGTCGATGGGGGCGTCCTCGAAGATGACGTGGGCTGCCTTGCCGCCCAGCTCGAGGGTGAGGCGCTTGCCGGACCCGGCTAGCTGCCGGCGTATCAGCTTGCCCACCGCGGTGGATCCGGTAAAGGCCACCTTGTCGACGTCGGGATGAGACACCACCGCCGCCCCGGTGGCCCCTGCTCCGGTGACCACGTTGACTGCCCCTGCCGGCAGGCCGGCCTCGACTGTCAGCTCGGCAAAGGTCAGGGCGGTCAGTGAAGTGGTCTCGGCCGGCTTCAAGACGACGGCATTGCCGGCCGCCAGCGCGGGGGCGAGTTTCCACGCCAGCATCATCATCGGGAAGTTCCATGGGATCACCTGGCCTGCCACCCCGAGCGGTTGTGGGCGAAGTCCGGGGAAGGCGTATTCGAGCTTGTCGGCCCACCCGGCGTAATAGAAGAAGTGAGCCGCCACCAACGGCAGGTCGACATCGCGCGACTCCTTGATCGGCTTGCCACCGTCCAGGGTCTCGAGCACCGCCAGCTCGCGCGATCGCTCCTGGATCATCCGCGCCACCCGGAACAGGTGCTTGGCCCGCTCCTTGCCTGGCAGCGCTCCCCACTCTCCTTCGAATGCTCCCCTGGCGGCTTTCACCGCCCGATCCACATCGCGCTCACCGGCCTCGGCCACCTCCGCCAGCTTCTCCTCGGTGGCGGGATTGACCGTGGAGAAGTACTTCTTGGAGAGAGGGGCGCGGAACTTGCCGCCGATGAACAACCCGTAGCGATCCTTGATCTCGGCCAGCTCGGCCGCCTCCCGCGAGCTGGCGTACTCCCATTCGAGAGGCTGGGGGGATGGGCGGCGGGCGAGCTCGGTCATCTCAATCCTTGGTGAAGTAGTCACCAGACTGATACCGCCCGGTCTTCAGCCAGCGGATCTGCATGAGCACGTCGTTGAGCAAGGTGGAGGCGCCGAACCGGAACCGGTCCGGGGTCATCCAGTCGACTCCGAGGGTCTCGTTGAGGACGACCAGGTAACGGATGGCGTCCTTGGCCGTGCGGATCCCGCCGGCCGGTTTCATCCCCACCTCGATCCCGGTGGCCTCGTGGAAATCCCGGATGGCCTCCAGCATCACCAGGGTCACCGGGAGGGTGGCCGACGGCTGCACCTTGCCGGTGGAGGTCTTGACGAAATCGGCGCCGGCCGCCATCGCCAGCATCGAGGCCCGCCGCACGGCGTCGAGGCTCCCCAACTCCCCGGTCTCGAGGATCACCTTGAGGTGAGCCGGGCCACTCGCCTCCTTGACCTGGCGGATCTCGTCGAACACCTTGAATAAGGAACCGGAGAGGAAGGCGCCGCGGTCGATCACCATGTCCACCTCGTCGGCCCCGGCCGCCACCACCCGCCTCGTCTCCTCGATCTTGAGCCTGGTGTCGACCTGGCCCGAAGGAAAGTAGGTGGCTACCGACGCCACCTTGACCCGGCTGCCTGCGGTTGCTTCCACCGCGTGCGGGACCATCGCCGGGTATACGCATACCGCCGCCACAGAAGGAATCGAAGGATCGACCGGGTCCGGGCGAATCGCCTTGGCGCACATCTGGGCGACCTTCCCGGCGGTGTCCTTACCCTCGAGTGTGGTGAGATCCATCATCTCCACCGCCAGCGTCAAGGCCGCCAGCTTCGAGTCGCGCTTGATCGATCTTGTCGACAGCGATGCCACCCGTTCCCCCACCCCGACTTCATCCACCGCCGGCACCGAGCGGAGAAAGTTGGTGAGAGCCGCCGTCGTAACCCGATCAGGCAGCAGCCCGGTCCGCGTCACGGTGGCAGGAGAAGCCATCCTCGGATGGTAGAACGAGGTGGCGGTACCCTCCCCGCCCTATGAGCCGCACCATCCTCGTGGCTGTCGCCTGGCCATATGCGAGCGGCTCGCGCCACCTCGGGCACTTGGCCGGCGCTTATCTGCCTGCCGACATTTTCGCCCGCTACCAGCGGATGGCGGGCAACCGAGTCCTCATGGTCTCGGGTTCGGACGTCCACGGCACCCCCATCACCTTCCGTGCCGATGAGGAGGGGGTCACGCCTGAGGAGGTCGTCGACCGCTACCACTCGGAGTTCCTCCGCAACTGGGAGAGCCTCGGGATCTCGTGGGACCTCTACACCACTACCGGAACCGACACCCATCGCGAGGTGACCTGGGACATCTTCCGGACGCTGCGCGAGAGCGGCTACATCTTCCCGGCCGAGAGCCAGCAGTTCTACGACCCCGAGGCGGGCCGCTTCCTACCCGACCGCTACATCGGGGGTACCTGCCCCCATTGCGGCTACCCCAAGGCCCGCGGCGACCAGTGCGAGAACTGCGGCCGAACCCTTGACCCCGGTGATCTCGAGGATCCCGTCAGCCGCCTCAGCGGAGCCACCCCGGTCATGCGCACCACTCAGCACTACCTGCTCAGGCTGGGGTCGTTCGCCATTCCCCTGGCGGAGTGGTTGCGGACCCGAGTGGGCTGGCGCAGGCACGTCCAGAATTGGGCACTGGGGATGGTGGCGGAGGGACTGCCCGACCGAGCCATAACCCGCGACCTCGACTGGGGGGTGCCGATCCCTCCCGAGGCCGACACCCTCGGGGAGGGAAAGCGCATCTACGTCTGGTTCGAGGCGGTGATCGGCTACTTGTCCGCAAGCAAGGAGTGGGCGTTGCGACAGGGGACGCCCGAAGCCTGGCGGGATTGGTGGCAGGTTCCCGAAGCCGAGTCCTATTACTTTGTCGGCAAGGACAACATCCCGTTCCACACCGTCATCTGGCCGGCGATGCTGATGGGGTACGGAGGCCACAACCTTCCGACCGATGTCCCCGCCAACCAATTCATCACCTTCCGCGGAGAGAAAGGGTCGGCCTCGGCCGGGGTGGGGCGATCGATCACCTGGTACACGGAGCGCTTCGAGCCCGACTCGCTCAGGTATGCCTTGGCGGCGGTGCTGCCTGAGCAGAACGACACCGACCTCAGCGACGAGGAGATCGTCCGCCGTATCAACGAAGAGCTGGTGGCGACCTGGGGCAATCTGGTCAACCGGGTTCTGACCATCGTCGAACGCGACTTTGATGGAGTCCTCCCGAGCCGAACCGAAGAGGTTCCCGAGGATCTCGAGCTGCTCGACCAGATCAGGGCGGCGCTGACCGAGGCGGGGTCGATGATCGAAGCCGTCGAGCTCCGAGCTGGGTTGCGGCGGGTAATGGAGGCGGCCACCGCGACCAACGCCTACCTCAACGCCCAGGCTCCCTGGCGGCTGGTCGGCACCGATCGTCAGCGGGCGGGGACAGTCCTGCGAACTGCAGTTGACGCCATAGCCGGCCTCAGGGTCGGGTTCGCGCCCTACTTGCCGTTCACCTCCGCCCGACTCGGGCCGATGTTGGGATTGACGGAAGACACTGAGGCCTGGGCGATGCCGATTGTGCCTGACGGCGCCAAGATCGGGCCTGTCGCACCACTGTTCACCAAGATTCCCGATGCCTTGCTGGAAGAGGAGGCGTAGATTGCCCGCATGAGCACGGAGAAGCGCTCATTGGCTGGAAAGGTCGCCCTTACAGCCGTCGGTGGAACTCTCACCGCGGTCGGAGTGGCTGGCCTGATGATCCCGGTGGTCCCGGGCTTCGCCTTCCTCATTCCCGGCCTGGCCCTGCTCGCCACCGAGTACGCCTGGGCCC
>DATBMA010000074.1:0-3049 GCA_036555105.1 Acidimicrobiia bacterium | reverse complement strand
AAAAGGCCGTCGCTAGGACGGCCCTCTCCGATGGTTGGCTGTGCGGCGCTAACTACGGCTTGTTCAGCTCCTCGAAGGAATCCTCGAAGGACACAGCTGCCCGCCTCCGGTCGCCGGCCGGCTCGGGCTGGCGCTCGGGAGCTGGGGAACGGTCGCCTCCGCGATCGCGGTCGCGATCGTTGTCCCGGCGGCGGGGACCGTCCTCGCGGGGCACGCTCGGGGTCTGCGACGGGGCGGGAGCCTCGGCTCCGGCCATGCTCAACGACAGCTTGCCGTTGCGGTCGATCTCGGTCAGCACCACCTGGATCTTGTCACCCAAGGTGAGGTAGTCCTCCACCCGCTCGACCCGCCTGCTGGAGTCGAGCTTGGAGATGTGGAGCAGGCCGTCACGACCGGGAAGGATGTTGACGAAGGCGCCGAACTTGGTGATGTTCACCACCTCGCCCTCATACTCCTTGCCAAGCTCGGGCTCGGGCGGATACACGATCTGCATGATCCGCTCCTTGGCCTTCGCCAGGGCCTCGCCGTCGGCCGAGGCCACCCGGACGATTCCGTAGCCGGCCTCTTCCTCGATCTCGATGGTGGCGCCGGTCTGCTCCTCGAGCTCGCGCACCACCTTGCCCTTGGGCCCGATGACCTCGCCGATCTTGTCCTTGGGGATCTGGATCGACTCGATGCGGGGGGCCCAGGGGTTGAGCTCGGTGCGGGGGCCGGAGATGACCTCGGCCATCTTGGCCAAGATGTGGAGGCGAGCCTCCTTCGCCTGGTCGAGGGCCTCGGCCAGCACCGACGACGGCAGCCCCTGCAGCTTGGTGTCGAGCTGGAGGGCGGTGATCACGTCGGCCGTTCCCGCCACTTTGAAGTCCATGTCGCCCAGGGCGTCCTCGGCTCCGAGGATGTCGGTGAGGGTGACGTACTTGCCTTCGTGACTGATCAGGCCCATGGCGATGCCGGCGATAGGTGCCGCGATCGGCACTCCGGCGTCCATCAGCGACAGCGACGATGCGCACACCGAGGCCATCGAAGTGGAACCGTTGGACGACAGCACCTCGGAGACCAGGCGGAGGGCGTAGGGGAACTCGCTCTCGGTCGGGATCGCCGGCAGCACCGCCTTCTCGGCCAGGGCGCCGTGTCCGATCTCGCGCCGCTTGGGGCCGCGCATGAACCCGGCCTCGCCGGTGGAAAACGGCGGCATGTTGTAGTGGTGCATGTACCGCTTGGTCTCGTCGTTCGAGAGGTTGTCGAGCATCTGGCCCATCTTCAGCATCCCCAGAGTGGTGATGTTGAGAACCTGGGTCTCACCCCGCTGGAACAGCCCGGAGCCGTGGGTCCTCGCCACCACTCCGACCTCGACCGAGATCGGGCGGATGTCGCGGGGGCCACGGCCGTCGAGGCGGATGCCTTCGTTGGCCACCCTGGCCCGCATGAACTCCTTGAGGGTGTGCTTGAAGGCGCGCTTGCCCTGGTCGAGTTCCTCCTCGGTGAGGGCGGCACCGGCGATGGCCGCCTCCCAGGCGGCGGACTCGGCTGCCGAGCGGCCGGCCTTGTCGGAGGCCTGGACGATGGCGTCGAGGTTGGGCTGGGCGGCAGCCTCGACCCGGCTCAGGATCTCGGGGCTGTAGTCGACGGCCAGCGGCCATTCCTTCACGGGCTTCTGCACCGAGGCGGCCAGCTCCTCCTGGAGGGCGATGGAGGCGGCGATGCACTCCTTGGCGGCTTCGAGCCCGGCGGTCACCGCTGCCTCATCGCTGGGGGCGTCGCCGGCGGCAATCAGGCGCAGGCCTTCAGGGGTGGCTCCGGCCTCCACCATCATGATGTCGATGTCGCCGTCCCCGCTGCGGCGGCCGGCTACGACCAGCTCGAACACCGACTCGTCGAGGTCCGCCTCGGTCGGGAAGGGAAGCCACTCGCCCTTCTTGTAGGCCATCCGAACTGCGCCGATCGGGCCGTGGAAGGGGATCGGACTGACCGCCAGTGCGGCGGAGGCCCCGTTGAGGGCGATCACGTCGAAGGGGTTCTCGCCGTCCACCGACAGCGATGTGACCACCACCTGGGTCTCACAACGGAACCCGTCTTCGAACGAAGGGCGGAGGGGACGGTCGATGAGCCGGGCGGCGAGGATCGCCTGCTCGGTGGGACGGCCCTCACGACGGAAGAACGAGCCGGGAATCTTGCCGGCGGCGTACATCCGCTCTTCGAAGTCGACTGTGAGGGGGAAGAAATCGATGCCTTCGCGCATCGTCGGGTTGGCGACTGCTGTGACCAGCATCGTGGTTCCGCCCAGCGTGGCAACGACGGCTCCGTCGGCCTGCAGGGCGAGTTTTCCGGTGGAGAAGGACAGCTCTTTGCCGCCCACCATTCCCCGGACTGTGTTCTCGGACACGGGCGCTCCTTTGCGCTCCGGGGTCCCCGGTCCGTTACCAGTGGTCGACGCTCCTTCCTGGGGAGCGCCCGCCACTGACAACCGACCGCGGGCCCAGTTGGGTTGTTACTTCCGGTCTAGACCGGAACTACGGACGTGCCGATCATCGGACGTCCGCAAGCTTTTCAACGGCGCAGACCGAGCTGCGCCACCAGGCGACGGTAACGCTCGACATCCTCGCGGCGGAGGTAATCGAGCAGGCGCCGGCGCTGTCCCACCAGCATGAGGAGCCCGCGCCGACTGTGATGGTCGTGCTGGTGGGTCCGCAGATGCTGGGTGAGGTGATTGATGCGTTCGGTGAGCAACGCCACCTGGACCTCGGGGGATCCGGTGTCGGTGTCGTGCTTGCCGAATTCGGAGACGATCTCCGCTGTGGTCTTCATTGCGCGTGAAAATGGCTTCTGAAGGGAACGGCCGGATTGTAGCAGGGGCGGCGGGGGTAGCTGTCGCCCGCTCGGGGCCCGACTCCCGCTTTCCGAGATGTCGGGCTCGGTGCTGGGTGGTTGTAAATCATGGGTGGGTTGATTGGTGGAGTGCAAGGCCCCCCCTTCCGGCTACGCCGGCGTTCCCCCCTCCAGGGGGAAACATCCAGACCCCGCCGGTGCTTCGCACCAGCCTCCCCCAACC
>DATBMA010000006.1:0-19109 GCA_036555105.1 Acidimicrobiia bacterium | reverse complement strand
CTCCTTGCTGGGAGTATCCCGAGTAGACGCCGTCGGCATCGCAGTGCCACACGTCCACCCTGGCTCCCTCGATCGCCCGGCAGCCCGCATCGGTGTCGACAAGATGGAGGGTGAGGCTGAGCGGAACGCCGGGGCGATCCTCGGCTATCGCACTGCGCAGGAATGCTTCGTCGCCGGAGAGATCGAGGGGAAATGGCCCTGCGGTCTCCTCGGGGATCAGGACGCAACTCCCGGCACCGCCGAAGGTCGAGCCGGGACTGCCTGTGGTCGTGGCCGCTCCCGTGGTCGGAATGGCATCTGTCGTCGGGGTGCTGCCGGACAACGTGGTTCCCGTCACGGACCCCGGGGCACAGGCTGCCAGTGCCGCCAGACCGGCCCCTCCGAGCAGCTTCAAGGCGGACCGGCGGTCGATGAGGCGCAGCTCCTCGTTGGTGGGCTCGTCCAGATGTGCTTGTTCGACGACCATCGCCCTTCCCTTCGCTCGCACCGACCTTCAGGAGTATCTGCAATCCCGCCTAAACCCACGCTAAGCCGACGACGACGACGACGACGACCACTCCACCACGCAGCCGGTCGCAGTCGAACTCAGCTTCAAGTACGGCACTACGACGAGGAGTACAACGGCTCGCTGACCCGCGATGCCTTCATTGTCCTCGACACCCTCCACCAGTCGATGTCCGACTGGGTGCACCCCAAGCCCCAAACCAAACCGCTTTCGTCTATGGCTGATCGAAAAGCAGGAGCATCGACGCAGATTCCGCGCAGCGGGCGGCGTGCTATATGCTCACAGGTCCATGCCTGCCGCCATCGAGATCAAGGACATGGTCAAGACCTTTGGCCCAACCAGGGCTCTGGACGGCCTTGACCTCGAGGTCGCCACCGGTGAGGTACACGGATTCCTCGGGCCCAACGGCGCAGGCAAAACGACCGCCATCAGGATCCTGCTCGGACTGCTGAGGCAGGACTCCGGCACGGCGGTCATGCTCGGGGGCAACCCCTGGACCGATATCACCGAGCTGCATCGCCGCCTCGCCTACGTCCCCGGGGACGTGATGCTCTGGCCCAACCTCAGCGGAGGGGAGGTCATAGATCTGCTGGGACGCCTGCGGGGCGGGCTCGATCAGAAGAAGCGGGCGCGGCTGCTCGAGCGCTTCGACCTCGATCCGACCAAGAAGGGGCGCACCTACTCCAAGGGAAATCGCCAGAAGGTGGCGCTGGTCGCCGCTCTCGCCTCCGACGTCGAGTTGCTGATCCTCGACGAGCCGACTGCCGGGTTGGATCCATTGATGGAAGCCCAGTTCAGGGAGGAAATCCACGAGGTCCGCGGGCAAGGGCGCACAGTGTTGTTGGCCAGCCACATCCTCGCCGAGGTGGAGGCGCTGTGCGATCGGGTCAGCATCGTCCGCAAAGGGAGGATCGTCGAGAGCGGGACTCTGGCCGAGCTGCGACACCTGACCAGGACGACCGTCAGCGCCGAAGTGGCAGGGGATCCCTCGATGATGCGAGACGTGCCCGGCGTGCACGCGGTCCGAGTCCAGGACCACACCGTCGAGCTCGAGGTCGATCCCGCCCACCTCAGCGAAGTGCTGCAGTCCCTGGCTCCACTTGGCGTGCACAGCCTGGTGAGCCACCCGCCAACCCTCGAGGAGTTGTTCATTCGGCACTACCAGGACGGAGCAACCGGCTAAGTGGAGTCGTTGGTCGGGACCTGGCGCCTCATTCGATTCAACCTGCGCCGCGACCGGATCCGACTGGCCGTGTGGATCGTCCTTCTCGTCCTGGTCCCGGTCGCTACCGCCAACGCCATCGCCACGCTCTACCCCGACGAGGCAGCCAGGCAACAGCTGGCGACCACGGTCAACGCCAACCCGGCCTTCCTCGCGCTGCTCGGCCCCGTCTACGACACTTCGGTTGGCGGACTCACGGCCTGGCGGATCGGCACGATCGTCGCATTCCTCATCGGGCTGATGGCGATCCTCAGCGTGGTGCGCCACACACGCGACGAGGAGGAGACCGGCCGCCAGGAGTTGTTGGCGGCCACAGTGCTGGGGCGGCATGCCCCGCTCACCGCGGCCCTGGCCATCTCGATCGGAGCGGGGCTGGTGATCGCCGTGCTTCTCACCGCCGGGCTGGTCTCCCAGGGCCTGCCGCTGGCCGGTTCGGCCGCATACGGCTTCGGCCTGGCCGCAGTGGCTGCCACCTTCGCCGGGTTCGGGGCCGTGGCTGCCCAGCTGACACAGAATGCATCGTCGGCCCGGAGCATCGGTGTCGCCATCGTGGGGCTCTCCTTCCTGCTGCGCCTGGCCGGCGATGCCGGCGAGAGCAACGGGATCTCATGGCTCTCGTGGCTCTCGCCCATCGGGTGGTTCACCCAGCTGCGACCCTTCGCCGGCGAGGAGTGGTGGATATTCCTGCTCTGGCTGGGTCTGACCGCGATCCTGGCCGCCACCGCCTTTGCCATCTCGGCCCGGCGTGACGTCGGGGCCGGTGCCTTTCCACCACGCCCCGGGCCCGCCTTCGCCGCACGCAGCCTCTCATCCGCCTTCGGGCTCTCCTGGCGTCTCCAGCGCGGCGCCTTGCTTGGCTGGCTGATAGGGCTGGCCGTGCTCGGGGTGGTCTACGGGGCGGTGGGCGACAGCATCGGTGACCTGCTCGAGGACACACCGCAGATTGCTCAGATCTTCGAGCAGCTGGGGGGCGTGCAAGGCATCACCGACGTCTTCTTCTCCACTGTGGTCGGCATCCTCGCCCTGATCGCGTCTGCATACGGGATCCGGTCCGTGCTGAAACTGCGGGTCGAGGAAGAGGCCTCGCGGGCCGAACCGGTCCTGGCCACCGCCACCCGCCGCCAGCCCTGGGCGGCTAGCCATCTCATCTACGGGTTGCTGGGTCCGGCCTTGATCCTGCTCATAGCCGGGGCGGTGGCCGGGGCGACCTACGGCGCCATCATCGGAGACGTCGCCAACCAGACTGGGAGGGTTCTAGAGGCGGCCGCCGTCCAGCTGCCGGCGGTGTGGGTCCTGTCCGGCGCCGCCATGGCCCTCTTCGGGTTGTTGCCCGAGTACACCGGTCTGAGCTGGGGGCTTCTCGTGGCATGCCTGGTGTTCGGCCAGCTGGGCCGGATCCTGCAATTCCCCCAGTGGCTG
Organism: Acidimicrobiia bacterium; assembly: GCA_036555105.1. Lineage (GTDB taxonomy): Bacteria > Actinomycetota > Acidimicrobiia > Spongiisociales > ZC4RG35 > DATBMA01. Next base: position 15,963 of record DATBMA010000006.1, on the reverse strand, counting down.
CTCGACATCTCCCCCTTCACCCACATTCCGCTGGTCCCAGCCGAGGACCTGCGGATCCTTCCGCTGGCGATACTGACCACGATCGCCTTGGTGCTGGTCGTGGCCGGCCTGGCCGGCTTCCGGCGTCGGGACCTGCAGACCCCCTGACCCACCTCGGTAAGGTTGGGGGCCTTAGGCGCCCTGTCGCGCCAGACCTTCGACCGGCGCCTGCGCCGCCGGCCCTGGAAGGCAAAGGGGACCTCGCGTGCTCGGCAAGGGGTGGATCGACTGACGTGTCGGGTGTCGACGGGAGCGCAGGTCCCGGCCGGCGCCGCCATGGCACGGGAAAGCAGTCGAAATGACCAAGCAAGAGTCCTTCAAGCGCCGGGTGCGCGATCGCATGACCAAGACCGGTGAGCGTTACAACGCCGCCCGCCGTGCCTTGATCGACAAGTCGTCGGCGGGTGACCGGGGTTGGGCCTCGGAGCCCGACCTCAGCGACGACACCATCAAGGAGGCAACCGGGCGGGGCTGGGACGAGTGGCGGGACCTGCTCGACGCCTGGCCAGGCAGATCAGACGGCCACACCGCCATCGCCGGCCATGTCCACGATGAGTACGGCGTGGACGGATGGTGGTCGCAGGCCGTGACCGTCGGATATGAGCGGATCGCAGGGCTCCGCCTGCCGTACCAGCAGCCCGATGGAACCTTCAGCGCCGGCAAGTCGCGCACCGTCTCCGCCGATCCCGAGCTGCTTCGCACGATGCTCATCGACGATGAGGGCCGGTCCGACCTGTTCCCCGGCTTCGAGACCGAGTTGCGCTCCCGGCCCACTTCGAAGGTGCTGCGAGTGGCGATCGGGCCAGGCACTGCCCAGTTCGCCATCGATCCCCAGCCGGGCGGGCGGGTGAAGGTCGCGATTCAGCACGAGCACCTGCCCTCGCCGGCCGAGGTCGACAACTGGAAGAGCTACTGGTCCGACTGGCTGGAGGCGATCGATCTGGGCTGAGCCGGGCTGATCGCCCGCCCTACAGTCCCGGTCATGATGGAACGCGCCATGGCTCAGCGCGAAGCCTGGTCGGAGCAACTGGTCGAAGGACTGCTCGACACCCATCGCCACGAGCGTGGCCCGCTGATGCCGATACTGCACGAGCTGCAGGATCGCTGCGGCTACGTCGATCGGCGGTCGGTCCCGCTGCTGGCCGACGGCCTCAACCTGAGCCAGGCGGAAGTGTTCGGGGTCATCTCGTTCTACAAGGACTTCCGATCCCAGCCTGCAGGCGGTCACCGGGTGCTCATCTGCCGGGCCGAGGCGTGTCAGTCGGTGGGGGCCGAGCCCCTGGCCGCCCACGCTCAAGCCCGGCTCGGTATCGCTTTCGGCCAAACCACAGACGACGGTCGGGTGAGCCTCGACCAGGTCTTCTGCCTCGGCAATTGCGCCCTCGGCCCTTCGGTGATGGTTAATGACACCCTCCATGGGAGAGTCGACGCCCAAGGCTTCGATGGGCTGGTGGGCGGATGACGACCGTCTATGTCCCAATGGATGCCGCCGCCAAGTCGGTTGGCGCCGATCAGGTGGCCGACGCCATCTCCGCCGGAGGCGGAAGCGAACTGCGGATCGTGCGCAACGGCTCCCGCGGGATGCTCTGGCTCGAGCCGCTGGTCGAGGTGGAGAGCGGCGACCGCCGCATTGCCTACGGGCCGGTGCGGGCGGACGAGGTGCCGTCCCTGTTCGAGGCCGGATTCCTGGCAGGCGGCGAGCACCCACGCCGGCTCGGCCCAACCGAGGAGCTCCCATGGATGCGCGCCCAACAGCGCCTGCTCTTCTCCCGGGTCGGTGTGATCGATCCACTGTCTCCTGACGATCACCTCGCTCACCATGGCTTCGCCGGCCTGCGCCGGGCGCTGGAGATGACCCCTGACCAGGTGGTCGAGGTCATCAAGGAGTCGGGGCTAAGGGGCCGGGGCGGGGCAGGCTTCCCGGCCGGCATCAAATGGAAGACGGTTCTCGATGCTCCCGGCCAGACCAAGTTCGTCTGCTGCAACGCCGACGAGGGCGACAGCGGGACGTTCGCGGACCGGATGATGATGGAGGGCGATCCCTTCACCCTCATCGAGGGGATGTTGATCGCCGCTCGAGCCGTCGGCGCCGCCGAGGGGCTGATCTACATCCGCTCCGAGTACCCCGACGCGGTGAGGGTGATGAGCCAGGCGATCGACATCGGCTACGCCCACGGCTGGCTCGGTCACTCGGTGCTCGGCTCCGACCTCTCCTTCGACCTGACGATCCGGGTTGGGGCGGGTGCCTACATATGCGGCGAGGAGACCTCGATGCTGGAGAGCCTGGAAGGCAAGCGGGGCATGGTGAGGGCGAAGCCGCCGCTGCCAGCCATCGCCGGACTGTTCGGCCTGCCGACGGTCGTCAACAACGTCCTCACGCTCGCATCGGTCCCTGCCATCCTCGCCGATGGGGCAGAGGCATACAACGCCCTTGGCAGCGGACGCTCACGCGGCACCCAAGTCTTCCAACTGGCGGGGAACATCGCCCGTGGAGGCGCCTTCGAAGCCCCCTTCGGGATCACGCTGGCCGAGTTGATCAACGACCTGGGCGGCGGGACCAGGAGCGGAAGGCCGGTGAGAGCCGTCCAGGTGGGAGGGCCGCTTGGAGCCTATGTGCCGCCGGACCAGTTCGACGTCGCCATGGACTACGAGGCCATGGCCGCTCGGGGCTTCATGTTGGGCCATGGCGGGATCGTCGTGTTCGATGACACGGTCGACATGGCCCGCCAGGCCCGCTTCTCGATGGAGTTCTGCGCGGAGGAGTCGTGCGGAAAGTGCACCCCCTGTCGGATCGGCTCGATCCGGGGGGTGGAAGTGATCGACCGGATCATCGCCGGGGAGGACCGGGAGGGGAATCTCGCCCTGCTCGGAGACCTATGCGAGGTAATGGTCGACGGCTCCTTGTGCGCCATGGGCGGGCTCACCCCCAACCCGGTCAAGAGCGCTCTCCAGTACTGGCCGGAGGACTTCAACCGCTAGCCGGAGCCTCCAACTCTTCGTCAACCAGGCAGGACGGGGAGGTACTCTTTGATCGTGACCCTGCTGGTCGAGCGCGACTACGGGACCCCTGCCTCCACCGGCACTGGGCTCGTGACCCTGGAGATAGATGGCGCCACCGTGATCGTGCCGGAGGGCACCTCGGTGATGCGGGCGGCCGCCACGGCGGGCCGGGACGTCCCCAAGCTCTGCGCCACTGACACCCTGTCGGCTTTTGGGTCTTGTCGGCTCTGCCTGGTCGAGATCGAGGGCATGAAGGGCACGCCGGCATCGTGCACCACGCCCGTGGCGCAGGGGATGAGGGTGACCACCGAGACCACCCGCCTACAACGCCTTCGAAAAGGGGTCATGGAGCTGTACATCTCCGATCACCCGCTCGACTGCCTCACCTGTCCTGCCAACGGCGACTGTGAGTTGCAGGACATGGCGGGCGTGGTTGGGCTGCGCGATGTCCGTTACGGCTATGCCGGAGAGAACCACCTCGATGCCCCCACCGACCACTCCAATCCCTACTTCGACTTCGAGGCCTCAAAGTGCATCGTCTGCTCGCGGTGTGTCCGGGCCTGCGAGGACATCCAAGGCACCTTCGCTCTCACCATCGCCGGACGGGGCTTCGCCTCGAAGGTGTCTCCCGGGGTCGATCAGCTCTTCTTCGACTCGGAGTGCGTCTCGTGCGGCGCCTGCGTGCAGGTCTGCCCCACCGCCACCCTGAGCGAGAAGTCGGTCATCGAACTCGGAATACCCACCCGGACCGTTCTCACCACTTGTGCCTACTGCGGAGTCGGATGCTCGTTCAAGGCAGAATTGCGCGGGGACCAGGTGGTTCGAATGGTCCCGTACAAGGATGGAGGGGCCAACGAGGGCCACTCCTGCGTCAAGGGCCGGTTCGCCTGGGGTTACGCCACTCATCGCGACCGGGTGACCAAGCCGATGGTTCGCGAGAAGATCACAGACCCATGGCGCGAGGTCTCATGGGAGGAGGCGATCGCCTACACGGCGGCCGGCTTCAGACGGATCCAGGCCGAGCACGGGCCAGAGGCGATCGGAGGCATCACCTCCTCGCGTTGTACCAACGAAGAGGTCTTCGTGCTCCAGAAGATGGTGCGGGCGGCCTTCCACAACAACAACGTCGACACCTGCGCGAGGGTCTGTCACTCCCCAACCGGCTACGGGTTGAAGACGACGTTCGGGACCTCGGCCGGGACCCAGGACTTCAAGTCGGTCGAGAAGGCCGATGTGATCGTGGTCATCGGTGCCAACCCGACCGAGGCTCATCCGGTGTTTGCCTCCCGCATGAAGCGGCGTCTGCGCGAAGGAGCCAGGCTGATCGTGATCGATCCGCGCCGCATCGATCTGGTCAAGAGTCCCCATGTCGGGGCGGCCCACCACATCCCTCTCCAGCCAGGCACCAACGTCGCCGTGATCAACGCCATGGGCAACGTCGTGGTCACCGAGGGCCTGGTGGACCGGGCTTTCGTCGATGAGCGCTGCGAAGGCTTCGAAGAGTGGGCGGAGTTCGTCTCGCGGCCAGAGAACTCGCCCGAGGCGGTGGCGGTGGACGCACATATCGACCCAGAGGAGCTGCGGGCGGCAGCCAGGCTCTACGCCAAGGGCCCCAACTCCGCCATCTATTACGGGTTGGGTGTGACCGAGCACAGCCAGGGGTCGACGATGGTGATGGGGATGGCCAACCTCGCCATGGCGACCGGCAACCTCGGCCGTGATGGGGTCGGAGTCAACCCATTGCGCGGGCAGAACAACGTGCAGGGCTCGTGCGACATGGGCTCGTTCCCTCACGAGCTCTCCGGATATCGCCACGTGTCCGACCCTGCCGTTCGCAAGATCTTCGAAGACAAATGGGGGGTCACGGTCCAGCCCGAGCCCGGCCTCCGCATCCCCAACATGTTGAGCGCCGCCGTCGACGGGACCTTCCGGGGGATCTTCATCCAGGGCGAGGACCTGGCCCAGTCGGACCCGAACACCCATCACGTCACCGAGGCACTTTCGATGATGGACCTGGTGGTGGTGCAGGACCTCTTCATGAACGAGACCGCCAAGTACGCCCATGTCTTCCTGCCCGGCACCTCGTTCCTCGAGAAGGACGGCACGTTCATCAATGCCGAGCGGCGGATCAACCGGGTCAGGCCGGTCATGGCCCCGGCCTGCGGCAAGGACGAGTGGGAGGTGGCCTGCGAGATCGCCAGGGCCATGGGCTACGAGATGAGCTACGCCCGCGCTTCCGACATCATGGAGGAGATCGCCGCAGTCACGCCGACCTTCTCCGGGGTCAGCTTCGCCAAGCTCGACCACCTGGGGAGCCTGCAGTGGCCGTGCAACGTCAACGCCCCAGAGGGCACGCCGATCATGCACGTCGACACCTTTGTCCGCGGCAAGGGCCGGTTCGTTCCCACCACCTTCGTGCCGACCGACGAGCGAGCCAATCGCCGCTACCCGCTGATCCTGACCACCGGCCGCATCCTCACCCAGTACAACGTGGGCTCCCAGACCAGACGCACGGACAACGTGGCCTGGCATCCCGAGGACGTGCTCGACATTCACCCGGCCGACGCCGAGTTGCGAGGGATCTCGACGGGTGACTGGGTCGTCCTCGAGAGCCGGGTGGGGGCCACCACGCTGCGGGCCGAGGTGTCCGAGCGGATGCCGGTTGGGGTGGTCTACACCACCTTCCATCATCCCGGCACCGGCGCCAACGTGGTGACCACGGAGTTCTCTGACTGGGCCACGAACTGCCCCGAGTACAAGGTCACGGCCGTCCAGGTCTCCCCCAGCCCGATGAGCCGGGTAAGTGCCGAAGCCCTGACAGGCGCCGAGCTGACGACAGCCGGCGCCACCCCTGCCTCCTGAGCGGATGCACGGCCTGGCCGAGGACATAGTCCGGATGGGCAACCAGATCGCCCGGCAGTTCGCGCATCTGCCTGAGGACGAGGCCGTCACCGCGGTCGCCAATCATCTCCGCAACTTCTGGGCGCCGCAGATGCGGGCCGGCCTGGTCGACATCGTCGACGAGGGCGACGAGGTGCTCGAGCCAATCCTCGCCGAGGCGGCCGAGCTGCTTCGCGGCTCCTAACGGCTGCCGCCTGCCGGCGGTCGTCCGCCTAGATTCCCCGTGTGCTCATCCTCGGGATCATCCTGTTCGGAATGCTGGCCGGCGCCGCTGCCCAGCTCGTGGTCGGCAAGTCGTCCAAGGGAATCGATTGGACGATGGCAATCGTCAGCGGCCTGGTCGGCTCCTTCGTCGGGGGCCTGCTCGGCAGCTTCATCGCCGGCGACGGTTTCGAGCTTCGGCCCAGCGGGATCATCGGATCACTGGTCGGCGCCACCATCGTGACCTTCGTCTGGCAGTGGATGCGGAGAAGGCAGGCCGCCGCCTAGACAGAGGGGTTGCTCGAGCCTTCCTCGGTCCCGCCGGGTGACCAGGCCGACGGGCCCCCAGACCTCCTCGGCGCCACGCTCATTCGCCGTGCGACCGACCCTCCCGACTCGGGCCCACTCGCAACACGCCCGTAACTCTCCCGTTCGCAAGTCGTAACCGACCGGCCATCGATCCGAAACAGCCCGCCTGCAGCATCCCGCCCTTCCCAGAGACGAGGAGGGTGTGATGGACGGAGGTTCGATCGCCTGGGTGCTGACCAGTTGCGCGCTGGTCTTGTTCATGACTCCGGGGCTCGCCCTCTTCTACGGGGGGATGGTGCGGTCCAAGAACGTCCTCAACATGTTGATGAAGAACTTCATCACGATCGGGATCGTCAGCGTGCTCTGGGCAGTTGTCGGCTTCACGATCGCGTTCGGCACAGACGCAGGCGGCATCCTCGGAGGGCTCGACTACCTGGGCTTGGGAGGGGTCGAGGGCGACTTCCTCCTGTTCATGGTCTTCCAGATGATGTTCGCGATCATCACCCCGGCCCTGATCTCGGGAGCGGTGGCGGAGCGGATGAAGTTCACGGCCTGGGTGATCTTCACCGCAGCCTGGGCGCTGATCGTCTACCCGATCGTGGCCCACTGGGCCTTCTCCCCCGACGGATGGCTGTATGCCTGGGGGGTCCGCGACTTCGCCGGGGGCCTGGTAGTGCACATCAACGCGGGCATCGCCGCCCTTGCACTCGTATTCGCCCTCGGTCCTCGCAAGGGGTTCGGCGCCGAGCAGATGCGGCCGCACTCGGTGCCACTCACCCTGCTCGGAACCGGCATCCTCTGGTTTGGGTGGTTCGGCTTCAACGCCGGCTCCGCCTTCGCTGCCGATGGGCTGGCCGTCAATGCCTTTGTGACCACCCAGCTGGCCGCGGCGGTGGCGACCCTGGCCTGGGTGGCGACCGAGTGGGTCCGAGGAGGGCGGCCCACCTCCCTGGGAGCCGCCGCCGGAGCGGTGGCTGGGCTGGTGGCGATCACCCCCGCGGCCGGTTACGTCTCGCCCATGTCGGCGATCGCCATCGGGGCGGCGGCCGGAGTGATCTGCTGCCTGGCAGTCAGCCTGAAGTTCCGCTTCGGCTACGACGACTCCCTGGACGTGGTGGCGGTCCACCTGGTGGGAGGAATCGTCGGGTCCTTGGCCGTCGGGATCTTCGCCTCGAGCGCCATCAACCCCTCGGTGGCAGACGGGCTGATCGCCGGAGGCGGGCTCGAACTTCTGGTCAAGCAGGCGGTGGCGGTACTGGCAGTGATCGTGTTCACCTTCGTTGTGAGCTATGCCCTCGCCAGGGTGATCAAGGCGGCAACCGGGCTGAGAGTCGATGACGAGGACGAGGTCCGCGGCCTCGACATCTCGCTACACGACGAGCGGGGCTACTCGCTGGTCGACTGACGAGCTGGTTACAGGCCGTTTACCGGCTCGACGGCGATGAGCGCTCGCCGGCGGGCCGGGGGCTGGTCAGAGTGGGGGCGGGGGTCGCGCAGCTCCTTGCGCCTCGACCAGATGACAGCACCCAAAGTGACGGCGGTGGCCACCCCGACCATGGGGCCGGCCAGCCAGGCGGCTGCCGCCGCCACGAATGCTGCCTGGAAACCGGCCGCCATGAAACGAGAGGCAGGGCGCAGGCGCTCGACCCTGGCATGCAAGGAGCTGAGGTCGCGTGGTGTCGTCGCCCCCGCCGCCAGGAAGATGCTGAGCCCGCGGATCAATCCGAATGCGGCCACCACGCCCACCGCAACCACCGGCTCTCCGGTGAGCGCTGCCAACACCACCATCAGATAGATCGCCGAGGTCATGACGTAGGTCGCCACTCCCACCCCGAGCTGCCAGCCGAACCCGATCCCGTAGATCCAGGGGCGGTAGAGATCGAGCCATCGCCGGTCCACCTGGCGGGGGTGAGCGGGGAGCCGGAACCCTGCAAAGCGCAGGTCGGAGCCGAGGGTGATGACCGCAGCCACCGCAGCCACCAGAGCCACCGCCTCGTCCGGGAGTGGCAGGACTGCCACCAGTGCCGCTCCCGCGGCTGCGACCAAGCCGAGGCTGACGCCACCGAGGACGCTGCCGAAAATGAACCAGGCGCTTGTGACCCCGTATCGGTTGCCGCGGGCCCGCTCTGCGATCGGGGTGATCGAAGAGAGCATCGAGACGCCGCAGGGAGACCAGGTGGACCTGACCGCCGCTATCACGGCGAAGAGAAACGCTGCGCCCGTGATCGAAGTCATGCGACCCCCCTCGTCCCGAGGAAGGGTAATAGCGCCTCGTTGGCCGCCACACTCACGCGCTGGTCGCCTCAGGCGTGAGTCTGATGATGGGGATCTCTCGGTCGGTTTTGGCGGTGTATTTCCCATAGCCGGGAGCCAGCGCCACCACTTGTTCCCAGGCCTGGTCGCGCTCGGCCCCGACCAGTGAATCGGGTACGACCTTCGACTTCCGGCCTTCTGTCTCGATCCAGACCTTGTCAGGGTTCTTGCGCAGGTTGAAGCACCAAGCGGGGTGATGAAGGGCGCCATTGTTCGACCCGATCACCCAGTAGGAGCCGGTCTCGGAGGGGTCGTCGAAGCGAGCGAGGATCGTCTGGCGGGTCTTGCCGGTTCTGGCCCCGGTCGTGGTGAGCACTACGAGCGGCCGACCCTGGATCCGCATCTTCCCACCCCGCAGGCCGATGACCCAGAGGAACAGGCTCTCCCCGCCCTTCATGAGAGGACGCATGAAGGAGGGCGGGTCGCCCCCGCCATACGTTCCTTTGGGTGACAGGACTACCGGCAATTCTCCTCCAGAGCCTCCGACGAGGATACGCCTCTTCCAGGCGGCGTCCGGTGGCTGCTGTACTGGCTGAATCAACGGAAGGAGCTCATCTTGGATTTCAAGCTGGAGCTGGTCTTGTTGCCGGTGACCGATGTCGATCGGGCCAAGGCCTTTTATGAGCGGGCAGGCTTCCGGCTCGACGTCGACCATCAGGCCAGTGACGAGTTCAGAGTCGTGCAATTCACTCCCCCTGGCTCAGCCTGCTCTATCTCCTTCGGCGTCGGCTTCGTCACCTCGGCGCCAGGGTGCATCCGCGGCCTGCACTTGGTGGTGACCGATGTCGACGCCGCCCGGGACGAGTTGATCGGACGGGGCATCGACGTCGATGCAGTCCGGCACATGACGCCGAGCGGCTGGGAGCCTGGCTCCGACCCCGACCATGCCGACTACAACTCATACGCCGAGTTCACCGACCCGGACGGGAACATGTGGATGCTGCAGGAGGTGGGTTACGAGGCCGCCGCCGCCGGCTGAGAGCGACGGAGGCTGGTCACCAGCAGATTGACACTCAGGATGAGCACCCATACCGGGAAGATCAACTCGACCCAGACCAGCGAACCGACGGTCAACAACAGCACCCCGGCCCCGACGAACCCGAGGATCGCCAGCCACCGCGGGACGATCTGGAAACGCATCGAGAGGGTGGTGGTCGAGATCATGAAGACCGCCGCCATCCGCATGGCGTAGACCCTGATAAGGGTGCGGGTGACGAAACGCCCGTAGAGCCAGGTCGGATCAACCGCCGGTTCCAGGCCAACGGATGCCGACGCCAGCCCGCCGGCCACCGCTCCCGCCACGAACAGCATCGCGACGAAGAGCAAGCCGCTGCCGAGGAAGACAGTGGCGAAGAACCGGTCCTCGTTCTCGCCGAGGCGGTCTCGGATCACGCCGATGAACCACAGGAAGGCAATCCCCGCGAACGGCATCAGGTTGAGAGCCAGGGTGACCTGTCTCAGGCTCTGCTCGTCCAGGCCTTCAGGAGGAAGGCCGCTGGGCGGGACATTCACCAACAGCAGGGTGAGCGAGGTCGACAGAAGAAAGGCAAAGAGGATCCCCGCGGTGGCGGCCGCCCGGGGAGTGCGGATGGCCTGTCTCCTCGCTTCGAAGCGGGCTCCCACGACCGCGAGTCTATGTGCTGGACGGCTCCGGCCAGGTCCTGCCGATCCGATCATCCTTGCCCGTGATCAGCCGAGCAGCCTGCCCCCATCGACCACCAGCATCTCACCTGTGACATAGTCGGACGCAGACGAAGCCAGGAACACCGCCACCTTGGCGATGTCGTCGGGCTCGCCCATCCTCCTGAGAGGGATCATCGCGGTGAACCGCTCGATCATCCCGCGGATCGCCTCGTCGCTCAAGCCGAGGCCTTGCATCGGTGAAGAAGCCCCTTCGGTGTTTATGCCGCCGGGGGCAATGGCGTTGACATTGACGCCGTATGGGGCCATCTCGAGGGCGAGAGCCTTGGTGAACATGAGCACTCCGCCCTTGGAGGAGTCGTAGGCAGCCAGCCCCACCATCGACGGGTGCAATGCATCGATAGAAGCGACGTTGATGATCTTTCCGCCGCCGCCTTGCTCGACCATCCGCTTGCCAACGGCCTTGGATACAAAGGCCAGGCCGGTGAGATTGACGTCGATCACCCGCTGCCAGGCCTCCCGAGATATGTCGAGCATTGGAGACATTGGGTAGATCCCGGCGTTGTTGACCAGGACGTCGACCGAGCCGAAGTTGCTGACGCACTCATCGACCATCTTGCGGCCCGCCTCCGGGTCCGCGACATCTACTGCCATTGCCGCGGCCTTGCCGGGCCCGAACAACTCCGCCACCTTGGCGGCAGCGAGCTCACCATCCAGATCGGTCAGCAGAACGTCGGCCCCTGCCTCGCACAATCTCGAAGCGATCCCGAATCCGATTCCCCTGGCAGCACCAGTGACGATGGCTGCCCTGCCAGCGAGGTCAAAGGGACCCCAACTCATGACTTACCTCCTTGTCCGATACCAGCGTGTCTAATTCAGTGGCCGGGCGACAGGGACGAAGGTCACAAGTTGGGGTCATGATCGGCTACCTGCTCGCCACTTTGCTGGCGAATAAGGTCGCCGATGTCAAGGGGAGGCCGGCTGCCGTTGGGCCGCCAGCAGCTCGGCGAGGGTTCCGATCAGGTCGTACGGAATCGGCTCGGTCAACATGAACTTGGCGGTGCCCTTGCCCGACCGATGGGGGGCGAGGTTCTTTTCGGTCTGCCCGGCCACGTCGGGCAGCGGATAGACACTCACATGACTCTTCCAGCCGGCGTAGGACATGAGCGACTTCCCCTGCACCTGGAAAGTGGGGATCCCGTAGCTGATGACCTCCTCCGAAGGAGGAAGTGCCTGCCGGATCGTGGTCCGAATGTTCTCGAGGATCAGGCGGACGTTTGCGGGAAACGAGGCGATGTACGAGTCGACCGATAAGGGTTTCTCAGCCAAGTCGCTCCTTTCCGCCGCACGAGCTTATGCCATAGCCCATCCGAGGAATCGCATAAGCAGGTCGGGGTCGGTGCCCATGCCCATAAGGCATCCCATCTCCCTGACCGTTGCTTCGGGCCATGCGCGGAAAACGGCCCTCCCCCGATCCCGGGCCCGGATTGCCGACCGGTAGAGTCGGCGGTCGAGCGAGAGAGGGAGTGACATGACTTCCAAGACCGACTTCACCGAGGAGGAGTGGACCACTCTTCTTCGGGCTCCGATCGTGGCCGGGCTGGGGATCTCATTGGCAGATCCGGGCGGCCCTATCGAGTTGACCAAGGAGCAACTGGCGACTCTTCAGCACGCAACGACCCCGGTCGAAGGCGAGGGGCTGGTGGTGGAGATCGCCAAGGACCTCAAGGTCAGCCTTGACTCGAAGCAGAACCCGATGTCCGACTTCGAGCCCGACAAGGGTGAAGGGCCATACGAGTTTCTTCTGGGCGAGCTGGAGAACGCCAATCGAATCGTCACCGACAAGGCCTCGCCGGAGGAGGCCGCCAAATACAAGGCCTGGGTGCTGGAGTCGGCCCAGAAAGCGGCCGAAGCTGCCAAGGAAGGCGGGTTCTTCGGCATAGGCGCAGTGCTGGTGAGCGAGGGCGAGTCAAACATGCTCGCCAAGCTCCAAGAGGTCTTCAAATAGCCGGCATGTGTACGGCGTAGCCCTCAGCGTCGCCGCCTGCCTCCGCTCCGGTACTCGGGCGGACGTTGCGTGGTTGGTGGATGCGGTCGGGCTCGAGATCGGGGACTGGTCGGAGGCGATGGCGCTCACCCCCGGCGGGGGGCGGATCGGGAGCCTGGCTGGAGGCGCCATCGATGGGCAGTTGACCGACTTGGCTGGTCGCTGGCCGGTCGGCCGGCTGGTGATGATCGACATCACCGAGGTCGACGCACTCATCTCCGGCCTTCCCGGCCCGGCATCCGCCAGCTGCATCGTGGCCCCAGCCGAGACCCTGCCCGCCGAGCTGTGGCAAGTGGCGATCGAGCGACGGCCACTCTGCCTGGTCATGCAGCTCGTCGGCGACGAGGTGTCCGCCACCGACCTATTCACCGAGGAGCGCATACACGAGGCGCCCGGCCCGGCCCAGGACCTCTTCGCCCAAGGCGCCAGCCGGTCGGCAGCACTCGACGACCTGGTGATATCCGTCTTCCGACCGGTCCCCCAGCTGATCGTCGTCGGGCCCTCGCCGGTGGCGGACGCACTGGCGCGTCTGGGGGCCGAGCTCGGCTGGCAGCCACGGGTCTTCTCCGAGGCCGGCGCCGCCGGCGGCGTGATCGCGACCCTCTCCTCCCTCGACAAGGTGGTGGTGACCGCTCACGACCTCGAACTTGCCGGCGCCGCGCTGATGGCAGCGCTCGACAGCGAGGTGGGTTACATCGGGTCGCTGGGGGCAAGGCGGATGCAAGAGAACCGGGCCGACTGGCTGGCTTACCGGGGGGTAACCGACTTGTCGAGGTTGCACGGTCCAGCCGGGCTCGACATCGGAGCTGCCACTCCGGCGGAGATCGCCGTGTCGATACTGGCGGAAGCCATCGCCAAGAGCCCGGGCGAGCGCAGCGGAGCCGGCCGGTAGCCATGTAGGCAAAGGGCGGCGGCGGTTAGACTTGCAGCAGATCCGTCGATTTTCGAGCCGCGGGAGCAGCTGATGAATGGTCAAGACGAAACCACAGCCGACGTGCTCGAGTCGGTATGGATCGTCACCCACGACCACCCGCTCGACGAGGAGTGCAGCCCCAACAAGGCCTGCCGGAACATGAAGGACGTGACCTTCGACGGCTACGCCGAGCCTGGCAGCGACCTCGGGGCGGCCTGGCGGGCCAAGCTGGCCCGTGAGGGCAAGCTGAGCCCCGACGGTGAGAGCGTCCACGACCTGATCTTCGGCAAGGCCGAGTAACGCCGGAAGCATTGACTGCCGCTCACCGATGGGCACCGTGCCGTGAGCGATGAGACCACTCCCCTGCCCGCCGGTGTCGCCGAGCTGACCGATCGCCTCCGCGCCAACGGTTACCTCGCCGACCGCGGGCTGTCCACCGCGGTGTACGTGGCCATAACCCTCGGACGCCCACTTCTTCTGGAAGGCGAGGTGGGCGTCGGCAAGACCGAGCTTGCCAAGGTCATGGCCACCGCCTTCGACCGGCGGCTGATCAGGCTGCAGTGTTACGAGGGCATCGACACCAACCAGGCTCTCTACGAGTGGGACTACGCCAGGCAGATGTTGCAGATCCGAGCGCTGTCAGAGAGGTCGCTGACCGACGACGACCAGGTCGACAAGCTGTTCGGCCCCAAGTTCCTGCTCGAGCGACCGCTGCTGACTGCGGTCAGAGAAGGGAACCGAGCGGTGTTGTTGATCGACGAGATCGACCGGGCCGACGACGAGTTCGAGGCATTCCTGCTCGAGCTCCTCTCCGACTTCCAGATCACCATCCCCGAGATCGGCACGATCGCCGCCGATGATCCCCCGTTGGTGATTCTCACCTCCAACCGCACCCGCGAGCTGCACGATGCCCTGAAGCGGCGCTGCCTTTATCACTGGGTTGGCTATCCAAGCCCGGAGCGGGAGGTCGAGATCATCCTCCTCCGGGCCCCCGACGCCACCGAGGAGATCGCCCGCAAGGTGGTGGCCGCGGTCAACCGGCTCCGGCAACTCGACCTGGCCAAGCCGCCAGGGGTCGCCGAGACCCTGGACTGGGTGGCGACCCTCAATGTTTTGGGACAACCCGAGCTCGACGTGGACACTGTCAGGGACACGCTCGGGTCGGTGGTCAAGGAGCGAGACGACCTCGACACCGTTCTCGACCATCTCGAGGAGCTGGCCGTCGATGGCTGATCCGGCGCTCACCACCGACGAGCTCCTCCCGACCGATCGTGCCCCCTTCGTCGAGATGCTGATCGACTTCGGGGACGCGCTGCGGGAAGCCGGGATGCCGGTGGGATCGGGGGACCTGCTGACCTATTGCGGCGCCATGGCCACGCTCAACCCAGGGGACCTGCTCGACCTCTTCTGGGCAGGAAGGGCGACGCTGGTCACTCGGCGTGACCACATCCCCATCTATGACCGGGTCTTCCGCAGCTTCTTCCTCGACTACGCCGAGGACCTGCCCGCTCCGGTGAAGGCTGCCGTCGAGCACGCCAGGATCCAGAACGAGTCGGTCATCGACATCCCCGCCACCGAGCCGATCGACGGTGGGGAAGACCAGCGGGCAGCCGATCTGGGATGGATGGCCTCAGACATCGAGATCTGGCGGAACAAGGCCTTCTCGGCATGTACCGAAGAGGAGCTGGCCGCCCTGCGTCGGATCATGAACCGGATCAAGCTCATCCCGCCCCGGCGGCGCTCGCGCCGCACCAACCGCTCCCCCTCCGGCGGCACCCCAGACCTTCGCCGCACCGTCCGCACCACGATGCGAACCCACGGGGAGCCGTCGGAGCTCTACTGGCGACGGCGGCGGCTGAAGATGCGACCACTGGTGCTGATACTCGACGTGTCCGGTTCGATGGCGGAGTATTCGCGCAATCTCCTTCAGTTCGCCTATTCGGCCAAGCGGGCGGCCGCCAAGGTGGAGGTGTTCTGCTTCGGCACCAGGCTCACCCGCATCACCAAGGCCTTGGGGAGGAGACGGCCCGACGACGCACTGGATGACGCCGCCCAGATGGTGTTCGACTGGGAGGGCGGGACCCGCATCGGGGACTCGCTGGATGCGTTCGTGCGGCAGTGGGGCCGCAGGAGGATGAGCCGGGGAGCCATCGTGGTGATCTGCTCCGACGGGCTCGACCGCGGCGATCCCGCTGTCCTGGCCCGTGCGATGGAGCGCCTGTCCCGGCTTTGCCACAAGTTGGTCTGGATGAACCCCCACAAGGGAAGCGACGCCGGCTTCCGGCCATCCACCCTTGGGATGATGGTGGTAGAGCCCTATGTCGACTTGGTGCTGTCGGGCCACAACCTGGCCAGCCTGGAAGAACTGGCCGACGAGCTCCCGCAGCTGAGATGAGGGAAGCGGTCGCCAGGGGATGAGATGGAGCGTCTCACTCACGGCCGAAGGCGACCGCCTGGTGGAATTGGCCGAAGTGGTGGAGCTGGCCGACGCCGTTGCCGGCAGCCAAGGCATCGCCACCGGGATGGGCACCCACTCATACGGGGCCCAGATCGTGGTGGAGGCGGAGACCAGCGACCAGGCGGTGGACAAGGCGATGGC
>DATBMA010000120.1:0-12221 GCA_036555105.1 Acidimicrobiia bacterium | reverse complement strand
ATCGAGGTGGGCGAGTTCTTCGGCAAGGAGTCGATCGTTGCGGTGGACGGCGGCGACATCGTCTCAACCGCCGCACGCTGGATCCAGGTCTCGTCACCGGGACACCTCCTCGACCCCGGGCCGTTTGGCACTCTCGGGACCGGCGCCCCTTACGCCATCGCCGCCAAGCTGGCCTTCCCCGAGGCTTCCGTCGGCATCGTCTACGGGGATGGCGCCTTCGGATTCAACGGATTCGAATACGACAGCCTCGTGCGACACGGGCTGGCGGTGGTGGGGGTGGTTGGGAACGACGGAGTCTGGAGCAACGTCAAGACCTTTCATCGGGCCTTCTTCCCCGACCGCGTGGTGGCCTCCAACCTGGGCAGGCGCCCGTATCACTCGGTGGTAGAGGGGATGGGTGGGTTCGGGCTGGAAGTGATGTCCGCCTCCCAACTTCGCCCGGCGCTCGAAAAGGCAAGGGCTGCCAACCAACCGGCGTTGGTCAACGTGCACGTGGCCGAGACCATGCGGGCTTCGTCGACCTACAGCGTCTGATCCGGGGCGAGCAGCCCGCCTCGGTAAGGTCCCGGCTCCATGAACGAGGTCTTGTCGGCGATCATCTGGGGAGTCGTACAAGGCATCACCGAGTTCCTCCCCGTCTCGAGCGATGGTCACCTCGTGCTGGTTCCTGCCTTCCTCGGCATCGAGGGCCCGGACCTGGCCACCACCGCTTTCTTGCACCTCGGGACTCTGGCCGCAGTGATCATCTACTTCCGCCACGAGCTCTGGGGGCTGACCAGGATCCGCCGCGATCCGGCGGCGCGCAAGCTCGCCGGCCTCCTGGTCCTCGGCACCCTTCCCGCCTTCGCCGCCCTGCTGGTTGAAGATGAGGTGGCGGCTCTCCAGGCGTCGGTAACGGCGACGGCATGGTTCATGATCCTGACGAGTGCAGTCCTCTTCGTCGGCACCATGTTGCGCAATCGCTATCGCTCGATCGACGACGCCGGCCCAGTCGATGCGGTTCTGGTCGGCACGGCGCAGGTCTTTGCCGTCCTCCCTGGGCTGTCACGGTCGGCGGTCACGATCACCACCGGCCTGGGCCGCCACTTTCGCCAGGTAGACGCCGCCCGTTTCTCGTTCCTCCTCGGCATCCCCGCCGTGGCCGGAGCCGGTTTGCTCGAGACCGCCCGTCTGCTCGGTGGGGAAGGGATCACTTCGGCGGACTGGGTTGGCGTGGTGGTGGCGGGCGTGACCGGCTACCTCGCCATCGGATTCCTGCTGAGACAGCTCGGCCGCGGAGGGCTGCTCCCATACGCCATCTACTGCTTGATCGTCGGGTCGGCGGCCCTGATCCTGCTCTAGCCGGTTCCCAAAAGAACGGTGACACGGCTGTCACGAGCCGCCACCGCCACGAGGACGGCCCGACTTCCCGGCACCGCCACCATCGCCGTGTTCTCTCCGAGCTGGTTGGCGCCCCCAGACACCACTGCTACCCCTGGCACCGCCACCGCCGCCTCGTCCTGGATCGGGCTGATCACCACTTGTACGGGGCTGCCCGCGGTCAGGCCGGGCGGAACCGGAAGATCCAAGGCCCACCAGCCGGCTGGCACCCCTGGGTCGGGCCCGATCACCTCGGCGGTCAGAGGGCGCCCCGCCGCTATAGGCACCAAGGCCCGGCTGCCGACCGGATCGCTTGGCTCGATGAAACCGGCCGCGATCGATCGCAACTCGACCATCTCCTGGGAAACCACGGATCCGGGAGCGATTTCGATCGCCGAAAATGGGAAGTCGACCGTCGGGGGTCGCCGAAGCCCCACTAACAGTGCCACGGTCATCACGAAGGTGGCAGCCACCCGCCGGAAGACGGGCGGCCGGGCAAGCCAATACACCAGTTGAACGTATCGGCGCCGGCCTGCGGCTTACAGGGGTGCGCTTCTAGCCGACGGCGCCAGACAGGGCGTGGGCGCACTCGCACAGTCGTGGAGTGCCGGCGGCACGGGGGATGAACTCGGTGAGGGCCTGCTTCAGCGTTCCCAAGGTCTGCTCGAACAGTTCCATCACCTGGTGGTGGGTCACCGGTCGGTCACCCTCAGCCACTCCGACGTCGTAGTCGGTGATGACCGAGACATTGGCGTAACAGATCTCCTGCTCCCTGGCGAGGTAGGACTCGGGCAACTGGGTCATGTTGATGACCTGGAACCCTGCATCTGCGAACCAGCGAGACTCGGCCCGGGTGGAGAAACGGGGTCCCTGGATCACGACCGTCGTTCCCCCGTCGTGGACAGTGGCGCCCGCCCTCCGGCATGACTCCACCGCCAGCGGGCGCAACTCGGCGCAATACGGGTCGGCGTACGAGACATGCACGGTCTTGGGCCCGTCGTAGAAAGTCGAAGCCCGGCCCCAGGTCCTGTCGACCAGCTGGTCTGGCACCACCAGATGTCCGGGCTCCATCTCGACCGCCAGCGAGCCCGCCGCCGAGGGGCCGATGATGCGCTTGACGCCGAGCTCCTTCATCCCCCACAAGTTCGCTCGGTAGTTGATCTGGTGAGGGGGGATGCTGTGGTCGCGGCCATGTCGGGGGAGGAATGCCACCTCGACCCCTTCAATCTCCCCGACCAGGAACTTGTCCGATGGGGGGCCGTAGGGGGTGTCGACCTCGACCTCCCTTGCATCCGCCACCAACTGGTAGAAGCCGGTGCCGCCGAATACTCCGATCATCAGTCGGGATCGGACGAGGAGCTCGTGCCCTTGTCGGAGTCGCCCGACGACTGGGACTTCTCAGTGGTCTTCGACTTCTCGCTGGTGGCGGTGGCAACGGTGGCTGCCTTGCTGCGGGAGTCGGTGGCGTAGAACCCTGATCCTTTGAACACGATCCCACGGGGATGGATCACGCGTTGCACCTCGCCCCCGCACTCGTCGTGGCGCTTGAGCGCCTTTGCGGAAAACGGCTGGAAGACGTCGAAGCGCTTTCCGCAGTTCTTACAGACATATTCGTATGTGGGCATGCCGGACGGCTCACAGGGTGGACGGCGACGTCATGATAAAACCGGCGCTGCCCTGGAGCCATTCCCCATCGGGCGTAGACTCACGCGGGTGGTCCTGGCCGTTGCCGGCCCGCTCTCGCTACTGATCGGCTACCTGCTGGGCAGCGTCGACTTTGCCCTGGTGGTGGCTGCCATGCGTGGTGTCGACATCCGCCAGGAGGGGAGCGGCAACCCCGGCGCCTCGAACGTCCTCCGCACCATCGGCACGGTACCTGCCGTCCTCGTCTTCATCGGCGACGCCGTCAAGGGGGTGATCGCGGTCGCGGCCGCCTCGTTCCTGACCGGGCAGGTGCCGCCGGCCAGTGTGTGGGTGATGGCCACGGGACTGGCGGCGGTGCTAGGCCACTGCTTCCCGATATACACGAAGTTCAAGGGCGGAAAAGGAATGGCCACCACCATGGGTGTGCTCACCTATGTCGTGCCACTGGCGGCGATAGTGACCGCGGTGATCTGGGCGCTGGTCACCCGCCTGAGCCGGACTCCCTCCCTGGCCACGCTGGTGGCCCTGGCAGCCTCGATACCTCTTTCGTTCTGGCAGGGCGTGAGGGGCTGGGCGCTAGTGCTTTGGTCGTTGATAGTCGTCTTGGTTGTCTGGCGTCATCGCGCCAACATCGAGCGCCTGGCCAAGCGAACCGAGGCGAAGGTGGCAAGTTGAACGTAGAGGTGGCTGTCATCCCTGCCGCGGGCCGCGGCACCCGGCTCCGCCCTGCCACTCGTGTGGTTCCGAAGGCGCTGGTGACGGTGGTCGATCGGCCCGCCATTCAGTACGCGGTCGAAGAGGCGGCTCGGGCCGGTGCGACCGAAGCCGTGATCGTGGTCGACCTGGACGCCGGCCAGCAGGTCTACAACCACTTCACGGTGGAGGGGGCGCTGCCAGGTTTGGAGCAGATCCACGTTCGCCCGGTCGTGCAATCGGTGCCGCGGGGACTGGGCCATGCGGTCTGGGAGGCGAGGGAACTGGTGGCCGACCGCCCGTTCTTCTGCCTGCTGGCCGACAACATCGTGCGCCCGGGAGGAGACGTGCTCGGCTCACTGGCTGACGCTGCAGGCGATGACGATGTCTCCGTGGTCTGCGTCCGCCATCTCAGCGATGAGTACCTCTCCCGGTACGGGGTGGTCGATCTCAACGGCGCCAATGCCGACGGCCCTGTGGTCGAGGTAGCCGGGGCGATCGAGAAGCCCGGCCCGGCCGACGCCCCCTCGCGCCTCGGGCTGATTGGCCGATACCTCTTCACTCCCGACGTGTTCGACCTGCTGGAAGGAGCCCGTCCCGGGGTCGATGGCGAGATCCAGCTGACCGATGCGATCGACCGTCTGGGTCGGGCCGGCCGCTGTCGGGCATGGATCGCAACCCAGGACCTGCTCGACGTGGGTACGCCGCAGGGATTGGTTGAGGCCACGGTCGAGCTAGGTGGAACCCTGCTGTCGCCGGAGGCAGGTCGATGACGCCGCTACCTGAGGCTCAGCGGCTGGTCCTCGGCCACATCCGACGACTTCCGGTGGTGCAGGTACCTCTCAGGGAGGCCTCGGGCCTGGTGCTGGCCGAGGAGGCGGTCGCCCCGGAGCCCGTCCCCCCATTCGACAACTCTGCCATGGACGGATACGCCATCCTGGCTGGGGATACTGCGACGGCGCCGGTGGAGCTTCAAGTGGTGGGAGACCTCCCGGCGGGAGTTGCCCCCAGGAGCCGGGTAGAGCCAGGGCAGGCAATCAGGATCATGACCGGGGCTCCCATCCCGCCCGGGGCGGACGCCGTCGTCAGGGTCGAGGACACCGAGCCGCTTTCTGGTCGAGTGCGGGTGCTGGTGCCGGTCGCCTCCGGGACCGCCGTGCGCCGGGCCGGCGGAGATGTCGCCGGCGGCACGAAGGTCTTCGCTGCCGGCACGAGGCTGTCGCCACCTCACATCGCGGTCCTGGCCACCCTTGGTCTCGACCCGGTTCCGGTCTTCCGCCGCCCCAGGGTTGCGATCTGCGCCACCGGCGACGAGTTGGTGCCGGCGTCGACTCGCGAGCTGCCGCCAGGAAGCATCAGGAACAGCAACGGCCCGATGCTGGCTGCCCTGTTGGACGAGATGGGGGCGGAGGTGGTCGACTTCGGCGTGGTCAAGGATGACTACGAGTCCGTGCGCTCGGTCTTGGCGGAGGCTGCCGGGTCGGCCGACATGGTCCTGACCTCGGGGGGAGTCTCGATGGGTGAGTACGACCTCGTCAAGAAGGCAGTGGAGGAGCTGGGGGAGGTCTATCTGTGGAAGGTGGCCATGCAGCCGGCCAAGCCGGTGGTGTTCGGGCGGATAGGTTCGACGCCCTTCTTCGGGTTGCCGGGCAATCCTGTGTCTGTCCTGGTCGCGTTCGAACAGATGGCCCGGCCGGCGTTGTTGGCGATGATGGGAAGCGAGGTCTTGTTCCGTGCCCGTCGCACTGCCAGGTCGCGTGGCCGCATCGCCACCGAGGGTGGCCGGACGGTGTTCGTCAGGGTTCGTACCTGGGAAGACGAGGCCGGCAGCTGGGTGGAGCCGTCCGGCGATCAGGGATCGAATGTGCTTTCGGCTTTGGCGGCGGCCGATGCGTTTGCGGTGGTGCCTCGAGGGGTGGAGGCAATCGAGGACGGAGCCGAGGTGGCCATCGAGTTGTTCCGACTGCCCGAGAGCCGGACCGAGGTGGCGGCCGAGTGACCGATCCCGGGTTCCCCCATCTCACCGAGGCGGGCGATGCCCGGATGGTCGACGTCGGCGACAAGGAGGTGACCCGACGGAAGGCGGTGGCGGAGGGAACCGTGAGGCTGGGGCCGGAGGTGGCCGAGCGATTGTTCTCCGGGGCCCTGCCTAAGGGTGACGCCACCGCCGTGGCGAGGCTGGCCGGGATCATGGCCGCCAAGAAGACCCCTGACCTGATTCCCCTGGCTCACCCGCTCTCGTTGGACTCGGTCGAGGTGGAGATCACCCAGGTCGAGGAGGGCGCTCTCATCGCCGCCGCCGTCACCACCACTGCCCGGACCGGCGTGGAGATGGAGGCGATGACCGCCGTGGCGGCGGCATGCCTCGCCCTATACGACATGGTGAAAGGCTTGGAGAGGGGTGTCGAGATCGGCCCCATCCGCCTGGTCAGCAAGGAGGGGGGCCGGACCGGCAGCTGGCGCCGCTGAGATTGTTGTCCGGCTTTTCGCGGGTCGCTACCCTCCTGGCGCTCACGGAGGAGTCATGGAACCGTTCATCATCGCCGCGCTGGTGATCTTTGCTGTTTGGGGCATCTATCTCCTCCCTTCGGTTTTCGGGCGCAGGCGCGAGGCTCCTCTCACCTCCACCCAGGAGTTCGACAAATTCACCCGCAAGGTGGCCGACGTCCAGCGTCACCAATATGACGCCGGCAGCTCGAGCGCTCGCGACGTCGTGCGCAACCGCCGCCGCCGCGCCTTGATCGTGCTCGGGACTCTCTCGGTCATCACCCTCGTCTTGGCATGGAGGTACGACAGCCTCAATTGGCTGTTGGCCAGCCTGGCGGTCGACGCCGGCATAGCCCTATATCTGGCGATGCTCGCCCAGCTGCGCTTTCAGCGGGCTGCGAAGGTATCGAGCCGCTACTTCGCGGATCATTCGGTGACACCGGAGGAACCGCAGGTTCGAGTCGTAGCCAAGGGCTGACATGACCGACGTCTCGGAACATGAATCCGAGATTCGGCGCGTCCTCGACGACAGGTTCCAAGCCCGCGAACGGGGAATCACCGACTCCCGCAGGATCATCCGGTCGTCCGCCAACTCGATCCGGTCGCTGCACCGTGGTGACCTAGGCGAAGCCGAACGCCTGGCGTCTGAGGCCGGCTCGATCCTGGGTGACGTCAACGCAGCGCTGGCCGAGCATCCGGACATCCTCCACGCCGGTTTCATCTACGACGCAGCCAAGGAATATGCCGAGGCGCGGCTGAGCGCCGCCCTCTTTAAGCACCTGCCGCTACCCGGGCCGGCCGATCTCGGCGTCGACCCCGTGCCCTACCTGCATGGGCTAGGCGAGGCGGTGGGCGAGTTGCGCAGGCGATTGCTCGACCTGCTGCGGGAGGGCAACCTCGAGCAAGCCGAGACCGCGATGGAGACGATGGATCAGATCGTCGACCTGCTCGCCTCCCTCGACTACCCCGACGGCATGACCAATGGCCTGCGGAGGACCACCGATGTCGCCCGCGCCCTCGTGGAGCGGTCCCGCTCCGATCTCACTGCCACCGCGGTTCAGGATCGGCTGCGGAAACAACTCGAGGGTCGGTGACCTTTGCTTCGGGGTGTGTAGCTCAGCCCGGCCGATGGGGCACAGTCCGAGCACGGGGGACGATCTGAATTCGCGCGTTCTGCGGGGTGTAGCTCAGCCCGTTCGATGCGGCACAGTCCGAGCACTGAGGACGATCTAAAATCGCGCGTTCCGGGGGTGTAGCTCAGCCCGGCAGAGCGCCTCCCTCGCACGGAGGAAGCCAGGGGTTCAAATCCCCTCACCTCCACCCTCCGGACTTTGGAGACGGCAAGCTGCCCCGCAGGCCAAGCTGCGGCGGGTCTGTCTATTCGAGGTCGGCGAAGATGCCGTCCCAACGGCTTCCTCGCAGCCCTGCAGCGAGAGCCACAAGCGATCGGTGTTGCTCGCGATAGAAGCCTTCGTAGCTGTTTGCGACCGCCAGCTCATCGGTCTGGGCCGACGCAAGGAGCCTCTTCACCACGCGTGATAATCGCACGAGAGGTCGGTTCGGTTGCACCGAATCCCAGACGTGGAAGGCCTGACTGTGGATCCGCGGTGCTTCGCCCAGTCCGGTTCGGACCCTGTGCGCCCGACAGCGCCGTGGCGCGTTGCATGCCGGTCTCGCGAGTGTTGGAACGCGGCATTGTGGGTAGCGTCCGATTCAGCTCTCTGTGGAGGCAAGCGTGAAGTGGAAGGGACTGCAACGGAGCCAGAACGTCTCCGACCGGCGGGGAATGGGCGGCATGAGCCGGGGGGTCACCCTCGGGGGCGGAGGCGGTTTGATTGCCCTCGTCGTGATCATTCTCAGCGTATGCATGGGTGGCAGCACTGACATCGGGAGCCTGCTGGAGTCGCTCGAGTCCGGCGCACCGGTGACGAGCCAGCCGGGAGGATCTGATCAGTTCGAGGCAGTCGATGAGCAGGAGGCCTTCATCCAGGCGGTCCTGGGGACGACCGAGGAGCACTGGAATGCGGTCTTCTCGGCGGCCGGCCGGGAATATCACGAGCCGGGTCTGGTCCTGTTCACCACCGCCACCCAGTCGGCGTGCGGTGGGGCGACTTCGGCGGTCGGGCCCCACTATTGCCCACTCGACGAGACGATTTATGTCGATCTCGAGTTCTTCGATGAACTGGTGACGCGTTTCGGAGCGCAGGGCGGCGACTTCGCTCAGGCATATGTCATCGCCCACGAGGTCGGCCACCACGTCCAGAACGAGCTCGACATAATGGACCAGGTCCAGCAGCTTCAGCAGTCCAATCCGGCAGACGCCAACGAATTGTCGGTGGCGCTCGAGTTGCAGGCTGACTGCCTAGCGGGCACCTGGGCCCACTCCATATTCGTGATGGAGGACGTGCTGGAACCAGGCGACATCGAAGAGGCGCTCGACGCCGCGCAGGCCGTCGGCGACGATCGCATTCAGGAGAAATTTCAAGGCAGCGTCAACCCCGAGTCATGGACTCACGGGTCTGCCGAGCAGCGGAAGCGGTGGTTCAGCACGGGTTACGAGTCGGGGGATCCGGCCGCGTGCGACACCTTCTCGAGCTGAGCCGGCGTCACCTCGACTAGATACTGCCCGCGGGTAGCCTGGCAGGGTGCGTCCCACCGCCCTCCTTCTGACGCTCTTCGTCGCGTCCGCCTGCATCGCCCCGGCCCCTGGTAGCAACAGCGGAGACGACAAAGGCTCGACCTCCAGCACCGGCGCAGAGGCGGCGACGACCACAGTCACCGAGCCCGTGCTGCCGGAGGGGACCGAGGACCTTCCTCCGGCTCTACAGGAAGAGCTGATCTATCTGATCGGCCGGACTCAGGAGCTGCGCGAGCTCCCATTCCTCGAACCGCCCAAGGTCGATGTAGTGACTCCCGATGAGCTTGCGGCGGACATCATGCAGCAGTTCGCGGAGGAGCTCGACACGGTCGAAGTCGACGAGGCCCTTTACCGGTTGCTGGGGATGCTCGACGACGACGACGACCTGCTCACTCTGTATCAGACCTTGTACGGGGAGTCGGTGATCGGTTACTACGACGGCGAGATCCAGAAGCTGGTCGTCACTTCGAGCTCGGAGACCTTCAGCCCCTTGGAAGAGAGCACGATCGTCCACGAGCTCACCCACGCTGTCACGGATCAGCACTTCCATCTCCACGACGCCATGACCGCCCTCGACGACGAGCAGCGTTGGGACGAGTACAGCGGCATGCAAGCTCTGGTCGAAGGCGATGCCGTCCTCTCCGAGCTCCACTACGTCCAGCAGCTGACCCCATCCGACCAGGCCGACTATCTGACCGAGGCGATGAACGTCGACACCAGTGTTCTCGACTCGGCACCGGAGTTCATTGCCGAGAGCCTGGTCTTTCCCTACGACACCGGCCTCGAGTTCGTGATGTCCCTGCATGGTCAGGGCGGATATCAAGCCCTGGACGACGCCTACTCGAGGCCGCCGGAGTCGACCGAGCAGGTCTTCGACCCCTCCGGCTACCTCATCGAGCATCCCCTTCAGGTCGAGATGCCGACCAGCGAGTTGGCCGGCTACGAGCTGACTTATCAATCCAACTGGGGCGAGCTGGGCTTCCAACTGATGTTCGATCAGCTGGTAGGAGGCAACGCCATCGCCGCCGACGGGTGGGGCGGAGACTCATACGCGGTCTACTACAAGCCGGATGGTGGCGACCTGCTGATGACCCTGGAGTACCAGGGTGACACAGTCACCGACACCGAGGAGATGGAAGAGGCGCTGCGGCAGTCGATCGAAGCTGGCATGGATGTGAGCCCCCACGAGGAGCTCGAAGAGGGTGAGATCGACCGCGAGCCGTATGTGGGGGGCGACTACGCATTCGTCTCGCGTAGTGAGGATCGCCTGCTCTGGATCGTTGCTACGGACCCGGCGGTGGGGGCGGCCGCCCGCGGCTGGTTCAGCGACTTCTAGACGTCACCGCCTCATAGAGGGCCCGGCGAGAAACACCGGACGAGGCCGCCACCGCCCTGACTGCATCAGTGGTCGAAGAACCCGATCCGACCAGCTCGCCAACCATCTCGATTGCTTGCTCGAGGTCCGGCAGGGGGGAGACGGCTCCGCCGACGACAACCGTTATCTCGCCTTTGGGCGGATGGGCGGTGTAGTGATCGACAGCTCCGGCAAGGTCGCCCCACCAGAACTCCTCGAACACCTTGGTCATCTCTCTGGCGACGCACACCGGACGGTCACCCCCGCAGGACCTAATCAGGTCGTTGAGGTCGGTGACCAGTCGGGTGGGTGCGGAGAAGATGACGAACGTGCGCTGCTCGGTGGCGAGGGCACCAAGCCGGCTGGTGCGCTCGCGACCAGACCGCGGCAGGAATCCCTCGTATGCGAAGCGGTCACTGGGAAGGCCGCTGGCGGCCACCGCGGCGGTGACGGCGCTTGGTCCAGGCACCACGCTCACCGCGGCTCCTGCCGCTTTTGCCGCTCGCACCGCAGTGAGACCGGGGTCGGAGATGGCCGGCGTCCCGGCGTCGCTGATCAACACGACGTTTGCCCCATCCAGCAGCTCCCGCTCGAGATCCGCCGCCCTTTGGTGCTCGTTGCCGACGAAGTAGGACCGGGCTTTCTTGTCGACGCCGAGTGCCCTCAGCAGGACGGCGGCGCGGCGGGTGTCTTCCGCATAGATGATGTCAGCCGCGGCCAGGGTCTTCTGGAGCCGGGGAGAGGCGTCGTCCAGGTTGCCAATCGGGGATGCGCACAGGGTCAGGCTGCCCGCCACCAGCCCAAGATAGGACCGCTCCCGGAACCGGCGGCACCCTGTCGTCGGGCAGCTCCAGCACCCAGCGGGCGGCAGAGAAGCGGGCGATGGCATTCGGGCGGAGGTGGCGAACGGCGACGACCACCCCCTCCTCGGAGATGCCCGCCAGCCACAGTCCCTCTTTCATTCCTATGGCGTGTACCGACCGGGTCCTGAGCAGGAGGCCGAAGCCGGCCGGGCGGGGTCGCAGCCCACGCCATCGCTGCGGGAACCGCAGCGCAACCTGGACGGGTCCGGAGCTCCAATCGGCTGCGCAAAGGATCAGGGGCACACTGAACAACGTACGAGGGCTTGGCCCCGGGATCTAGGTCAGCTGCGATCGGCAGGTGGCGCAGATCCCCTTGCCCTTGAAGGGGCTGACCTGCTCGTTCGACCCGCAAAAAGTGCAGGTCGCCTCCAGCTTTCTGAGGACGATTCCAGATCCCTCGACCGTGATCACGAGGCGATCACCCTCGCGGATGTTGAAGAGGCGGCGGGTCTCGGCGGGGATGACGATGCGTCCGAGGTCGTCGATCTTGCGGGCGATCCCTGACTCCATCGTGACTCCTGGTCTGGCATGGCGACCTTACCCAAGTGCGTGGTATCGAGGGCGAGGGGGACCTGCCGGTACCCTCGGACGGTGGCCTGGGTCGACACGCATTGTCACCTCCAACTCGACGGCCGCCCCCCTTCCGAGCTCCTGCAGCGGGCGCCGATGGTCGACTGGGTGGTGGTGCCCGGCGTCGATGCGGAGAGCTCTCGGGCCGCGCTGGAGCTGGCGGTGTCGTTTCCGGGTCGGGTGCTGGCGACTGTGGGACTGCACCCGCACGACGCCTCGCTCTGGGACCAGCAAAGTGATGAGATCATCGGACTGGCGGCGGGCGCCTCGGCCATCGGCGAGACCGGCCTCGACTTCTACCGCGATCTGTCCCCGCGGGCCGAACAGGAGCGTGCGCTCGGTCTCCACATCGAACTGGCCATCGAGCACGACCTCCCGCTGGTAGTCCACTGCCGCGACGCCTTCGACCGCGTACATGCGATTCTCGAGGCGAACGAGGTTGGCAGCCGTACCCTGTTGCACTGCTGGACCGGTGGTCCGCGCTGGACAACCCGGTTCCTCGGACTGGGCTGCAGGTTCTCGTTCGCAGGCCCCCTCGCCTTCGAGACCGGTGACACCGTCCGCCGTGGGGCCGCCCTGGTACCGCCGGGGCGGACGATGGTGGAGACCGACA
>DATBMA010000116.1:0-5800 GCA_036555105.1 Acidimicrobiia bacterium | reverse complement strand
AGGCCCATCGAAGGCTGCCGCAGATGGGGCGCACCTTTCTGCAAGAAGCCCGTCCGACCACCTTCGGGATGCGGGTGGCCGGGTGGCTCGAGCCACTCTTGAGGCAGATCGAGGGCTTACGGGCCATCCGCCGCGGCCTGGCGATCCAGCTGGGGGGCCCGGTGGGCACCAGGGCCGAGCTGGGAACGGAGGCGGCGGAGGTGGTAGCGGCCGCCTCCCGGCATTTGGGGCTCGCGGCCCCGGCTCTAGCCTGGCACGCCGACCGCTCCCGGGTATGGGAGATCGTGGAATCGGTGGAAGCGCCGGTTCGTTCGATGGCCAAAGTGGCTGCCGACATCGCCCTTCTTTCCCAGGCCGGGGTCGACGAGGTGGCGGTCCGGGCGGGAGGGTCTTCCAGCATGGCGGGGAAGCGGAACCCGATCGACGCCATCCATGCGCTGGCCGCGGCAGAGGCGTGCCGGGGGGCGGGGGCGATGATCACCGGGGCGCGGCCGCCCGAATTGGAAAGGGGCCTGGGGTCGTGGCACGTCGAGTGGTTCGCTCTGCCGATGGTGTTCCACACGGCTGCGGCGACTCTCCAGGCGATCGAGCGGTTGCTGACCTCCCTGGAGGTGAACGGCGAAAAGATGGCATCTCGGGTCCCGGCGGCGGAGCAGCTCGATCTGGCCGGGCTGGACCCGCAGCTCGAAGCAGTGGTTGCCCTCTACGACCGCGTCGTGGGCAGGTGAGCCTGACACCATCCCGAACCGGGGATCTCAATTGGGTCCGGGTGGGGGAGGAGGGCCTGCCGGACCTGCTGCTGATCCACTCGTTGGGGACCGGGTTGAGGATGTGGGATCGCCAGATCGAGGCCTTCTCTGCGGTGAGGCGGATCCTCGCTTTCGACCTGCCGGGGCATGGCGAGTCTTCTGCAGCTTCGGGCGACTACCGGTTGGACGACCTCGGGGCGGACGTGCTCGGGGTGGCCGACGCCGCCGGCCTCGACCGCTTCGACGTGTGCGGGACGTCGATCGGGGGCCTGATAGGAGTGTGGTTGGCGATCAACCACCCGGATCGAGTCATCTCGCTGGTGGCGGCCGGCACCGCCGCCAGGCTCGGCAGCCAGGAGCTGTGGTCCGATCGCATCGAGGCCGTCGCCGCCGGCGGGATGGAAGCGATCCGAGCGCAGGTGATCCGCCGCTTTTTCGCTGCCGATTTCTCGGAACGTGAGCCGGCTGTGTTCGCCAAGATCGAGCGGATGTTCATCGACTGCGACCCGGTCGGCTACATGGGATGTTGCGCCGCCCTCCGTGACGCCGACCTTCGCCCGGAAGTAATGGCGATCACGTGCCCGACTTTGGTGTTGTGCGGCTCCGAAGATGTTGCCGCCCCGCCCGCACAGGGCCAATGGCTCCAACGTCACATCGACGGCAGCCGTCTAGAGATGATCGACGGTGCGGGCCATCTCCCCAACCTGGACCAGCCCGAAGCCTTTGACCGGCTGGTGCTGGCAGCCCTAACCGGCGGTTGACTACGTCCGAGCCAAGACCGCTCCATGGCGGGTAAGGTCGATGGGCCAGGGCAATGGAGTCGAAACCGGAGACGGAAGATGACCACCAGGAGCCTCGAGGACGTCCTGCAAGCGGCGGAGAACCCGGTCGAGTTGCTTCGCAACTCTCGAGTTGGCGCATACGTCTATCCCGTGGTTGCGCCAGAGTTCACCAATTGGCGCGACGAGCAGAAGGCTTGGCGGCAGTCGGCGGTCCTCTTCGACCAGTCCCACCACATGGCCGAGCTGATGGTCGAGGGGCCGGGAGCAGCCGCTCTCCTGTCCGGGCTGGCCGTCAACAGCTTCGCGGACTTCACGACCTCGAAGGCGAAGCACTTCGTTCCTTGCAACTACGACGGTTACGTGATCGGCGACGTGATCCTGTTCCGACTGGCCGAGGATCGGTTCAATCTGGTCGGCAGGGAGCCTACGGTGAACTGGGTCCAGTTCCACTGCGAGACCGGCGGATACGACGTCAGCTTCCAGCGCGATGACCGCTCCCCTTCCCGTCCGGGCGACCAGCCAGTGAGGCGGCGGCATTACAGGTTCCAGGTGCAGGGCCCCAACGCCCTTCCCATTTTCGAGAAGCTGACTGGCGGCAAGGTGCCGGCGATCAGGTTCTTCCAGGTTGGAATGGTCCATTTCGCCGGCCGTGACATCCCGGCGCTCCATCACGGGATGGCCGGGGAGCCGGGGTTCGAGATCTGGGGGCCATACGACGAAGGCTCAGAGGTGAGGGACGCCATCCTCGAGGCCGGGGAGGAGTTCGGGATCGCCCAGGTGGGTTCCCGGGCCTACGCCACCAACACTCTCGAGTCGGGTTGGATCCCTTCACCACTTCCGGCCGTCTACACCGGAGAACGGATGAAGGCGTATCGGGAGTGGCTGCCGGCCAGCAGGTACGAGGCCAGCGGTTCCATCGGGGGCAGCTTCGTCTCCGACGACATCGAGGACTACTACCTGACCCCGCACGCCCTCGGTTATGGGCACTACGTCAAGTTCGACCACGACTTCATCGGCCGCGACGCATTGGAGGAGATGTCAACCAGGCCGCAACGCAAGAAGGTGACGTTCGAATGGGATCCCGACGACCTGGTCAGGATCTTCCGATCACTGTTCGCCCCTGAGGGCGAGAACTTCAAGTATGTCGACCTTCCCCTGGCCAACTACACCTCGGCCACTTACGACGCGGTGAGACGAGATGAGCATGTGGTCGGCTTCTCGATGTTCAGCGGGTACACCTACAACGACCGGGCCTTCGTCTCTCTCGGCACCGTCGACCCCGACGTCGAGATGGGCGACGAGCTCATACTGGTCTGGGGGGAAGCTGACGGCGGGACGGCCAAGACCACCGTCGAGCGCCATCGCCAGACCGAGGTCAAGGTGAGGGTGGCTCCGGTCCCCTTCTCGCGCGATGCCCGCGAGTCGTACGGGGGGAGTTGGCGCGGCGGAAGCGAGTGAGCGGCCGGTTCCGCTCTCACTCGTCCGCGTTTTCGACCCAGCGCACACCCATTTCTTCGAGCCGTCGGCGGAAGCCGTAGAGGTCGACCCCGAGCTCGCCGGCAGCCAGTCTGGCCCGGGTCGCCTCCTCTTTGGCCAGGCGACGGCGGGCCGCCTCCAGCACCGCCTCAGCCTGCAGCCTCTCCACGATGGCTACCCCGTCGTCGTCGGCCACAACCACATCGCCTGGTCCCACCAGCACCCCGGCCAGCGACACCGGCAAGTTGACGGTGCCGGCCGCCTCCTTGGTGGTGCCTGCAACGTTGACAGCCCTTGCCCAAACCGGAAAGCCCATCGACCGCAGATCGGAGGTGTCCCTCACTCCGGCATCGATGATCAATCCCCGGCACCCATGGGCGGCGACCGAAGTCGCCAGCAGCTCACCAAACATCCCATGCACCGATGGGGCACTAGTCGTGACCACCAGGATGTCGCCCGGCTCCAGCACCTCGACCGCGGCGTGGATCATGAGGTTGTCGCCCGCTCCGCAGGCAACGGTCACCGCCGAGCCGGCCACCGTCGCTCCCTGCTGGATCGGCCGGATCTCCGGGGGGAGGATCCCGGCGGCTCCGGCCTCGTGGACGGTCGCCACTCCCGCCGCCTCCAGCCCCGCCACCACCTCGGGAGCAGCTCGAGGAATCCTCCTGACGACCATCCCGCCGGGCATCTCAGATGAGATCGGTGGACACCTGCGGGTACATCCGCTGGTAGGCCTCCGCCTTGACGTCCGACTTGAGGCCCAGGTTTGGGCCCGAGTTGCGCTGGGCCTGGGTACCCCGCCGCTTTGCCACATCGGTGTAATAGTCCCAGAGGTGCTGCTGGCCCTCGAGGCAGTGCATGGCCTCGAGCTTGCGGTCCCACACCTCGGTGATGTCGAGCAGGAGGTCGGGCATGAAGCCCGAGTGCTCGGTCTGATGGGGCTCGAAGAGAAACACGGGCGGGGCGCCGATCACCTCTGTTCCCGGGTCGTAACCGCTGGCCTGGGCGATGACCCTGGCTCGGGTGGCGATGGAGTGGGCGATGGCGTGGTCTTGATTCCATGGATCGCGCTCGGTGTGGGTGAGCACCACCGTTGGCTGCACATTCCTGTACAGCTTGATCAGGCGGTCGAGCAGCTCCGGGGTCTCGACCAACGGGTAGTCGCCTGCGTCGAATGCCACCAGCTCCGCCCCCAGCACCCGGGCTGCCTCCGCCGCCTCGGCGTGGCGGGCGTCTTTGACCTGCTGCAGGTCCAGGCCCTCACGCCAGAGGCGGGCCGACTCTCCCCGTTCTCCGTAGGCAAGGCAGGCGACGGTCACGGCGTGGCCACGCGAGCTGTAGAGGGCCATCGCCCCTCCCGCCCTCCAGACGAAGTCGCCGACATGGGCGCTGACCACAAGGAGCGAGTCCCCGCTCATGAGGCATAACCCTATCGACCCTCTGCCTGGCTATCTTCGGCCGCCAGGCACCGATCGGCGATGACCATCGACCACCCAGGCATCCGCTGCATGCTGATGCGAGGAGGTACCTCGAAAGGGGCGTTCTTCCTCGCCTCCGACCTGCCTTCGGACCCGGCGTCTCGCGACGACCTGCTGTTGCGGGTGATGGGCTCGCCCGACCCGAGGCAGATCGACGGAGTGGGCGGAGCGCATCCACTCACCACCAAAGTGGCGGTGGTGTCGCCTGCAGAACGCGGGGACGTCGACCTCGAGTACCTGTTCCTGCAGGTGGGGTTGGACCAGGCCGAGGTCAGTGACCGTCAGAACTGCGGGAACATGCTGGCGGCGGTGGGCCCCTTCGCGCTCGAGCGAGGATTGATCTCCGCAGCCGACGGCCTCGCCACCACCCGCATCTTGCTGAAGAACACGGGCGGGCTGGCAGTGGAGACGTTTCCGGTGGAGGACGGGCGCCCGGTGTACGCCGGGGAGACCGAGATCTCGGGAGTGCCAGGGACTGCCGCCGCCATCCTGATCGAGTTCGAGGACGTGGCTGGGTCGTCGACTGGGGCACTCCTTCCCACCGGCAACCCGGTCGACATGGTGGCGGGAATCGAGGCGACGCTCATCGACAACGGGATGCCGGTGGTGGTGATGAGGGCCGCCGACCTGGGCGTCACCGGCTACGAGAGCTGCACGGATCTCGAGGCGAACCTGGCCCTGCGCCAGAGGCTGGAGGAGGTCAGGCTTGCCGCCGGGCCGCTGATGAACCTGGGCGATGTCAGCCAGTCCACCGTCCCCAAGCTCACCCTGGTCGCACCTCCGCGGGAGGGGGGCGTGGTCTGCACCCGCACCTTCATTCCCCACCGCTGCCATCAGGCGATCGGCGTGCTGGGGGCAGTCACCGTCGCCACCGCTTGCCACATCGCCGGGAGCCCCGCGGCCGAGGTGGCTCAACTGCCGGCGGATGCCGAGACTGTGCGAATTGAGCACCCGACCGGGAGCTTCGACGCACATGTGCGGATTGGCCCCAATGAGCCGTTCGCAATCGTCGGCGCGGGGATCATCCGCACTGCCCGCAAGCTGATGGACGGTACCGTCTACCCGCGGTCGTACTGATCCGACTGATCGGACCGCTTGGGGTCAACCGTAGGATTAGGGTGCGACCGCGGCGCCACAATCGACTCATCGCCGTCCGCTCAAACGGGCTGGATGGGCTATCGCGTGGCAAGGAGGAGGAAGACTGATGATGAACCTACGCCCGAACGCGAAGTCTCTGGCATTCCTATCAGTAATGGCCATCGTTGCGGCGGCATGCACGTCGGCGACCACTACCACTGCCACACCCACCACGTCG
>DATBMA010000108.1:0-21606 GCA_036555105.1 Acidimicrobiia bacterium | reverse complement strand
GTGAAGGCTTTCGTCGAGGCAGGAGCGGGGCTGTCGGCCGCCGGGTACTGCGACACCAACGCCACCTCCATCCTCTTCGCCAACAGTGCGGGACACATGGCGGAGGATCGGTTCACCTCGGCCACCCTCGACGGGATCCATCGGGAGGGGACGGCGGCTGGCTCCGGGCATGCTGCGTCGCTCCGCCTCTCCGACCTAGACGGGGCGACGGTCGGTGGGCTGGCTGCCCGCAGGGCCAGAGACTCCGTCGGGGCAACCGACGCCAAACCTGGGGAGTACGAGGTGGTGCTGTCCCCAGAGTGCGTTGCCACGATCTGCATCTTCATGGCCGTGTATGGCTTCAACGCCAAGGCCTATGAGGAGGGGCAGTCGTTCGTCCGCCTCGATGAGGAGCAGTTCGATCCGGCCTTCCGGCTGTCCGACGATGCCACCGACCCGCGGGCATTGCGGATCGGCTTCGACGCCGAGGGGACCCGCAAGCGCCGTCTCGATCTGGTCGTGGATGGGAAGACCGTGGCAATTGCCCACGATCGGAGGACCGCCCGCAAGGCCGGTGTGGAGTCCACCGGTCATGGCTTCGCCGCCTTCGGTGGATACTTCGGCCCGATCACCAGCGACCTCTTCGTGCAGCCGGGTGACCTGAGCGAGCAGGAATTGGTCGCCGGGGTCGACCGCGGCCTCTATGTGGCGACGTTCAACTACTGCCGGGTCCTCGACCCCAAGACCCTGGTTGTCACCGGTCTCACCAGGAACGGCACCTTCATGATCGAGAACGGCCGGATCACCCACCCGGTCACCAACTTGCGGTTCACGCAGTCGTTCGTGGAAGCCCTTGGGCCGGGCCGGGTCTTGGCTGTGGGCAACGACGACCGGTACGGGGACTCGGAGTTCGGCTCTGGGCTGGTCCACTGCCCGAGCCTTCGGCTAGCTGCCTGGAACTTCACCGGCGGCGCCGCCGGCTGACCTCAGCTTTCGAGCGGGGTGGGCGCCCCGAGGCGACCGAGCTGGGAGACATCGCGGGGGAAGAGCAAGGCCAGGGTCCAGTCGGAGACGACTCGGGCCTTGCGCGCCAACGTCGGCATCATCAGCAGGTGGTAGGAGCGGCCCATCCACCACGCAAGCGGTCCGGTGAAGGTGAGGCTGCGTACCTGGGCGGTCCCTTGCCACTTGCCGAGGGTCACGGCCAGACCCCGGTTGCGATATGTGTACTCACGACCATTTCCAACCCCGAGATAGGAGGCTGCATTCTCAGCGGCGACCTTGGCCTGGCGAAGGGCATGCTGGGCCGTCTTGGGAGACATGCCTCCCTCAGGATCGGGCACGGCGGCGAAGTCGCCTATCGCATAGATGCCGGGATGGCCCTCGACCTGCATCATCCGGTCGACCGGGACGGAGCCTCCCTTGACCACCGGCAGACCCCACTCCTCGCCGACCGGCCGAGGTCGCTGGCCCGCCGTCCACACGATGGTCTCGGACAGGTAGGGGTCGGCACGGGCCGGTGACAGCGTTACCCGTTTGTCGACGCAGCTCACCAGCCGAGTGTCGAGGAACACCTCGATCCCCCGCTTGCGGAGCACCCTCAGGGAGAAGCCGGCCAGCTCCGGGTGCAGGCCGGGCAGGAGGGTGGAGGCGGCTTCGATCAGAACCCAGCGGCTCTGGCTGATGTCGAGCCCCGGATACAGCCGCATGGCATCGCGGGAGAGTGACTCCAGCTCGGCGATGGCCTCGACCCCGGCGTATCCACCCCCGACGAATGTGAAGGTGAGGAGCGCCCTCCGCAGTTCGGGATCGGTCGCAGCCGCCGCGGCGTCGATCTGATGCAACACGCGGTTGCGCAGCCAGATCGCATCAGGCAGGGTCTTGAAGCCCACCGCGTTGTCGAGCAGGCCGGGAATCGGAAAGGTGGTGGGGATCGAGCCCGGACTGAGGATGGCCGACTCGAACTCGACATGGTGGAGGTCACCGTTCAAGTCGGTGACCTGGGCCTTGTGGGCGGAGGCGTCGAAAGCAGTCGTCTCACCTATCAGCAGGTCGGTGCTGCGCAGCAGGGTGCGGAGGGGGATGACCGCATGCCGCGGCTCCAGAGTCCCCGAGGCGGCCTCAGGCAAGAGGGGCGAGAACAGCATGAAGTTCTCGGGAGCGACGAGCAGGCTGCGCTTGGAGCTGCGACGGAGAACCTTCTCCAACCGGCGGGCGGCGAAGGCCCCGCCGAATCCACCGCCAACGACGAGTACGTCGTATCTCACGCTCCTCCCATTATCGGGGCCTCAGCCGCCCCCGAGGAATTCGGCCACCCACTCGTCTGCCGGCTGATCCCTCAGCGCATCGAAGGCTCCGACCTGGACCACCTTTCCGGCTTGCATGAGGGCGACCCGGTCGCCCACTGCCTCAGCCTCGCCGTGATCGTGAGTGACGTAGATGGCAGCGGTGGTGTTGCGCTCGAGGAGGTCGGCAATCTCGGTGCGAAGGCGGTCTCGCAGGTTCCGGTCGAGTGACGAGAGCGGCTCGTCGAGCATGATCAAGCGAGGCGACGGCGCCAGTGTCCTGGCCAGTGCCACCCGCTGCTGCTCCCCGCCCGACAGCGAAGTCACGGCCCGCCTCTCGAATCCCGTCAAGCCCACCCAGTCGAGCACCTCGGCCACCCTTCGGTCGACCTGGGGCGGATCCATGTCCTGCATGCGCAGCCCGAAGGCGACGTTGTCGGCGACATTGCGATGGGGAAAGAGGGCATATCCCTGAAACATGAGACCGAATCTGCGCAAGTGGGTTGGTACGGCAGCCAGGTCCTGGCCATCCCAGGCAATGGTCCCCGCGTCCGGGAGTGTGAGGCCCGCCACTACCCGCAGGAGGGTGCTCTTGCCGCACCCACTCGGTCCCAGCACCGCCAGGGTCTCGCCGTCGTCTACCTCCAGACTCACGTGATCCAAGGCCACCCGATCGCCGAAGGCCTTGGTGAGGCCGTTGACGGTGAGCATCAGAAACTCCCGACCTGCTCGGTGCGCAGACGGTCGACGGCA
This sequence comes from Acidimicrobiia bacterium, assembly GCA_036555105.1. Classification (GTDB taxonomy): domain Bacteria; phylum Actinomycetota; class Acidimicrobiia; order Spongiisociales; family ZC4RG35; genus DATBMA01. Next base: position 18,589 of record DATBMA010000108.1, on the reverse strand, counting down.
AGGATCAGACCGGCAGTGAGGAGCATCAGCAGCACCGCCATCGCCATGGCAGCGGTGAAAGAAGCCGACCCAGGTCGTCCGAGGTAACGGAAGATCAGGTAGGGGACTGTGGCGGTCGCAGGCCTGGCGAGAAAGGCGGTGGCCCCGAACTCGCCGATCGAGATGGCGGCCGCGAACCCGGCTCCCACCGCGAAGGCCCGAGCGGCGATGGGGAGGTCGACCTCACGCCAGGTCCGGCCGGGAGAGGCTCCCAACACCGCGGCCGCCTCACGAAGCTCCGATCGAATCGAGCCGAGCACCGGGACCGCGGACCGGGTCACGAAGGGGAGCGCCACCAGGGCGTGGGCGATTGGAATCAGCCAGACGGTCAAGGTACCGGACCAGGTCATCAGCAAGCCGAGCCCGATGGTCACTGCCGAGGTCCCCAATGGCAGCAAGAGCCCCAGATCGAGCAGGCTGCCCAGCCGTCGACGCCGGGCGATGATCACCGCGGCCGGGAGGCCAATGGCGACAGCGACCAGCGTTGACATGACCGCGTAGACGACGGTGTTGCCGATGGCCGGGATCGGCCTGAGGGCTGAGGGCCCGGGTGAGAACAGCAGTGCCCAGCCGGCCCCGCCACCGGCGAACGATTTGGCGACCAGCACCATCAATGGGGCGGACAGCAGCCCGATCGAGATCGTGAGTGCCGAGCCCACCAGCCACCTCTGCCGGGAAGAGGTGACGCCCATCAGGTTCTCGGACTCTGCCACCAGCCCTGAGGCAGTCATGAATGCCTGCCGCCGGCTGTACCACCAGACGATGAGCGAGACGACGACCAGCTGCAGCACGGCCAGGGCTGATGCCGCCGGGAAGTCGAGGAACGTTGTTGCCCGCTGATAGATCTCGACCTCCAGCGTCCGCCAACGGAGCCCTCCCAGCACCAGCACGACGCCAAAGGAGGTGAACGTGAACACGAAGACGATGGCGGTGGCAGCCGTGAGAGCCGGGCGCAGCAGCGGCAAGGTCACCTGACCAAAGGCCCGGGCCGGCGAGGCGCCGAGGGTACGGGCCGCCTCGGACAGCGAGGGATCGAGCCGCGACCAGAGGCCGCCGACGGTGCGCACGATCACCGCCACGTTGTAGAAGACATGAGCCATGAGGATGGCCGCGAGCCCCGAGTCGAGGCCGATGGCGACAAAGGCGGTGGCGACCACCATCGAGGGGAGCACGAAGGGAACGGTGGTCAGGGCCTGCACCAGCCGGCGCCCCTTGAATCTGTAGCGGGCAATGACATATGTCAGGGGGAGTGCCGCCAGCACCGTCAGAACCGTCGAGACCGCCGCCTGCCAGGTCGTGAACCAGATCGTCGACCAGGTCCGCTGGTCGGACAGGATCCGACCGGCGGCATCGGATTCGAGTGTCGAGCCCAGCATTCGCCCGAGCGGCCAGACATAGAAGGCGGCGAGGAAGACAAGGGGCACCACTGCCAGCCATGCCGCCTTCCTCGTGGTCAGGGCAGGACGATCTGCTGCCACTGCTCGATCCAGCTCTGGCGGTTGACCTCGATTTCCTCGGGGGCCACCTGGGCCGGGTCATCGGGAACGTCGGTGTACTGCACGAACTGCTCCGGGAGCTCTGCTTGCCGGTTGGCCGGGTACACGAACCAGGTCAGCGGGATCGTGTCCTGGAAACCCTTCTGGAGCATGAAGTCGATCAGTCCGCCAGCGGCTGGCTCGCTGGAGGTGCCCGCCAGGATGCCGGCAAACTCCACCTGGCGATAGCAGCCGGCGGTGATCACCCCGGTCGGGGCGTCGCTCATCGGTTGTGTGGCGTAAATCACCTCGGCGGGCGGCGATGAGGCATACGACACCACCAGGGGGCGGTCGCCGTCATGAGCGGAGAAGCGGGAGTAATAGGCATCGTCCCAGCTGGGCGAGACCTCGACGTCGTTGTCGACCAATGAGTGCCAGAAGTCGGGCCACTGGTCGCCGTACTCGGCGATGGTCGCCAGCAGGAAGGCGAGCCCAGGTGACGATGTCGCCGGGTTTTCCACCACCAGCATCGACCGGTAGGCGGGATCGGTTAGCTCGTCGAGCGAGGCGGGCGGCGCCAACCCGTCCCCGAACGCAGCCTTGTCGTAGTTCAGACAGACATCGCCGTAGTCGATCGGTGTGACTCGGTGCCCGCTGTCGAGCTGCAGCTCACCTGGTACGTCACCCAACAGCGGTGACTCGTATGGAACGAAGAGGGACTCCTGCAGGGCTTTCGAGAGAAAGGTGTCATCGACCCCGAACAAGATGTCCGCAATCGGGTCGTTCTTGGTGATGATTGCCTGGGCGAGCATGGTCCCCGCATCACCCCCTTGCAGTAGCTCGACCCTGGTCCCCGTCTCGGCCGTGAATGCGGCGAACGTCTGCTCGGTCACCCCGCCGACGAAGGAGTCATGGGCCAGCAAGGTCAGCTTCTCGGGGGCAGAGTCCCCCGTGGTCGAAGGAACGACCGCTCCGCAGGCCGCCAGCAGTGCCAGCCCGATCATCCCCATTCTTCGCACGCGCATGCCTTTCGCCTGGGCGGGAGGGGGAGGGGGCTCCCTGCGCCGGCATTACCCGGATCAGGTTCTATCGGTCGGAGGCCTTGGCGCCTCCCTCTCAGCCCGGCTCACCGAGCTCCCGTCAGAAGAACAGTACCGTCACGCCGCAGGCGTAAAGACCAGAACCGTGTTGTGGCCCCCGAAGCCGAACGAGTTGGAGATGGCTGGAGACGGGCTCCACTGCCGCGGCACCATGACGATGTCGGTCAGCGGGATCTGGGGATCCTGTTCGACCAGCCCGACGTTGGGAGGTAGCTCGCTACGGTTGATTGCCAGGACCGTGGCGACCGCTTCGATCGCCCCGCTGGCGCCGAGGGCGTGACCGGTGGTGCCCTTGATTGAGGAGACCGGCGGCTGGGACTGACCGAACACCCGCTCGATCACGATTCCCTCGGTCCGGTCGTTGAGGTCGGTCCCAGTCCCATGAGCGTTCACGTATCCGACTGACTCGGGCGCGATCCCCGCATCCGACAATGCGTTGCGCACCGCTCGCTCGGCCCCAGCTCCCTGGGGATGGGGAGCGGTGATGTGGTGGGCGTCGGCCGTTGAGGCGGCGCCGGCCAGCTCTGCCAGGATGGTGGCGCCGCGCTCGATCGCAGAGTTCCGCTCTTCCAGGACGAGCAGGGCTGCCCCCTCACCCAGGACGAAGCCGTCGCGATCGCGATCGAAGGGCCGGGCAACCCTGGTGGGCGAGAGCGCCCGCGCTGCGTCGAAGCCATCGATCGTCCCTTGCCGCACCGCCGCTTCGCTCCCTCCCGCGAGGGCGGCATCGGCGTAACCCCACTGGATGGCGCGGAAGGCATCGGCCAGGGCCTGGGCGCCGGCGGCGCAGGCGACCACCGGAGTGGTGGCAGGTCCGCCGAACCCGTACTTGATCGAGATGGAGGCGGCGGCCGCGTTGCACATCATCATCGGTACCCACAGCGGCGAAGCCCTGCCCTGACCGAAGGTCGATGCCCCGACCAGTGCCTCGAGGGACGCCAGACCGCCGATGCCGGTGCCGATCGAGACCGCCACTCGCTCCGGTTCGGCCGACAAGGGCCCGCTCTGCCGCAAGGCCTCATCGGCCGCGACCAGCGCGAATTGTGTGAAGCGATCGAGGCGCCGGTGCTCCTTGAGGGGGATCCACGGCTCCGGGTCCCAGGCCTCGACAACGTACGGTCCGATCCCGGGATCGACCGTGATCCCTTTCCAGAATGAATCGGCTCCGACGCCCGGCGCGGCCACCACTCCGGCTCCGGTGACCACCACTCTCCTGCGCTCCATCACCTCATTCAAGTCGCTATGGCTCCATGTCGAACAAGATCTCGGCGCCCGCCGTGGCAGCAGGCAGCAGAGACCCTGCCTGAGGCAGCAGCTGACCCAGATAGAACCTGGCGATTGTGAGCTTGGCCCGGCGAAACTCCTCGTCCTGGGCGAGGTCGGGCGTGCGCATGCAGACGAGGGCGGAACGGGCCATGACCCAACCTCCAAGGGTGAATCCCACCATCCGCAGATAGGGGCTGGCTCCGGCCAGGGCATCGGCGGGGTGGTCCGGAAGCACCTCGAGCATGTGGTCGGTGGCCACCGCCACTGCCGCCGCGGCCGAGGTCAGCGCAGCTGCTTCCAGCTCCCACCCGGTCTCGTTCCCGAGACGGGATGCGGTAGCCGCTACTTCGTCCAGAATGTCCCGCATCCCCTTGCCATCGGCCTGGGGGAGCTTGCGCATCACGAGATCCATTGCCTGGATCCCATTGGTTCCTTCGTAGATGGGGGCGATGCGGGCATCTCTGAGGATCTGGGCGGCGCCCGTCTCCTCGACGTACCCCATTCCCCCATGTACCTGGATCCCGAGCGAGGCGACCTCGACACCCAGGTCGGTGCACCAGGCCTTGGCGACCGGAGTGAGCAGCGAGAGGATCGTCCCTGCCCTTTCCCTCTCGGCGGGCTCGGCCGCCCATTGCTCGAAGTCCACCTGGGAGGCGACCACGTAAAGAAGCGCCCGCATGGCCTCCACCTCGGCCCGCATGGTGAGGAGCATTCGCCGGACGTCGGGATGGGCGATGATCGGACTGGTGCCGGTCCCTCCCGGCGGGCGACCTTGCAGCCTCTCACGGGCGAAGGCCGTGGCTCTCTGATAGGCCGACTCGGCGGCGCCAAGACCCTCGATACCCACTCCCAGGCGAGCGATGTTCATCATCGTGAACATCGATGCCAGACCGGTGTGCTCTTCCCCGACGAGATAGCCAACTGCCCCTTCGCCGTTTTCGCCGAACGACATCACACAAGTGGGCGAGGCGTGGATTCCCAGCTTGTGCTCGAGGGAGAGGACCTGCAGGTCGTTGCGGGCACCTACCTTGCCGTCGGCCTCGACCAGGAACTTGGGGACGATGAACAGCGAGATTCCCTTGGTTCCGGCTGGGGCATCGGGGGTCCTGGCCAGCACCAGATGGATGACGTTCTCGGCCAGGTCATGGTCCCCCCAGGTGATGAAGATCTTCTGTCCGAACAGCCGATAGGTCCCATCGGGTTTGCGCTCGGCGCGTGTGGTCAGTTGGCCTAGATCGGAGCCCGCCTGCGGCTCGGTCAGGACCATGGTCCCGGTCCAGCGTCCGCTCACCATCATCGGCAGGTAGAGGTTGCGCTGCTCGACGGAGCCGTGCTGCTCGATGGCTTCGATGGCGGATTGGGTGAGCATCGGGGCCAGGGCGAAGGCGACGTTGGCGGTCTTGAACATCTCCTGGAGGGCGAAGCCAATCGAAAAGGGCAGCCCGCCGCCTCCGTACTCCTCGGGCAGGTGGACGCCGGCCCAACCGGCAGCGACGAACTTCGACCACGCTTCGCGAAATCCGGTCGGGGTGCGGACCGTTCCATCCGCCTCGAGCCGGCTGCCTTGCTCGTCGCCGATGCGGTTGAGTGGGGCAACCACCTCTGAGAAGAAGCGGCCTGCTTCTTCGAGCAGGCCTTTGGTCGTCGCTACGTCTGCTTGCTGGAACCCGTCGAGCTTGGCAAGGGCAGGCAGTCCTGCCAGATGCTCGAGCACGAACATCATGTCGTCGATTGGGGCCGCGTATCCGGACACGACTGAAAGGCTACCGGTCGGCGCTCGTCGTCCACCAGGCGCGACTACGCACGAGCCTTCCTTAGATTGGCCTTAGGAGGTGAAGGTGAAACGCTTACTCCAGATAGCAACTATGGCCGCCCTGATTGCCGCGTGCGGGGGCGGGACAACGACAACGCAGACAGGCGCGCCCACGACCCAGAGTGGTGGGGCGACCACCATGGCGGGGGCTGGGAGCACACTGGCGGTCAGCTCGACTTCCTTGGGCGACGTCCTCACGGTCGACGGGATGACCGTTTACCTGCTTGCCACCGATGAGCAAGGAGCTCCGACATGCACGGGCAGCTGTGCCGCCACCTGGCCCGCCGTAACGTCCGAGGTGACCGCGGGAGCCGGGGTTGATGCCAGTCTCATCGGCACGGTGGCGGGCGCCGAGGGAGGATCCCAGGTGACCTACAACGGCTGGCCCATCTACTTCTACGGGCTCGACAACGCTCCCGGCGACGTCAACGGTCAGGGAGTGAGCGACGTTTGGTTCGTGATCTCTCCGGCCGGTGAGCCTGTCAGCTGAAGCACCCCATCGACTAGGGCCGGCAGCAAGTCGCCGGCAAGCCCCTCGAGCTTGACTGTTGCCAAGTCGTCGAAGTCGGTGGGTCCCAGGTTCACGATGACCATGGGCCCACCGGCATCGACCACGCTCAGGGCCACGTCGGCAGCCGGGTAGACCGATCCGGTAGAACCGACGACGAGCACCGCGTCGGCGCTTCTTGCCATCTCCATTGCCCTCTCGAATTGGTCGGTGGGCAATTGCTCGCCAAAGAGGACAGTGGTGGTCTTGAGGATCCCCCCGCATTCGAGGCATGGGGGGTCGTCCTCTCCGCGGTCCACCCGGGCAAGCACGTCTCCAATGGGACTGACCCGGCCGCAGCCGCAACACCGGGCGGAGCGGACGTTGCCGTGCAGTTCTGCGACCTGTGAGTCGTCGAGCCCGGCCCGCTGGTGGAGGCCGTCGACGTTCTGGGTGACGCACCCCGCCAGCCTGTACGCCGCAGCCAGTCGAACGACCGCGTAGTGAGCCTGATTGGGTTGCACGCCGGATCTGGCTCCCCACAGAGTTCCCTGCTGATGTATGCGCCATCGACGCCGTCGCACGTCGGCGGAGGCCAGGTACCGCTCGATCGTGAAGTCGGCGGGATCGAAGTCGTTCCAGACACCGTTCGGGCCGCGAAAGTCGGGAATCCCCGACTCGGTCGAGATGCCTGCGCCGGTGAACACCAGGATCTTGGGGGCTGCGCGCAAGAGACTCGCGGCCTCGGTCGCCGGTGCCATCAGGTCACGCTACCTACCCTGTCCAGGGTGATCACCGAGACGGAGCGCTCCAACAGCATCGGCTTGGTGTCGGGTCTGCTGGTAGGCGCGGCCGTCGCCGCCGGGCTCGGGGTCTACGGGAACGTTCACGACCCCGCCCGCTCCTCGCTCGTGACCCTGATATTCACCAACACCATCAATCTCAAGGTCTGGCTGGCGACGATGGCTTTCACCCTCGCCTGCTTCCAGCTGTTCACCGCCCTCCGGATCTATGGGCGGATCGGGAAGCCTCCAACCCCGCGGTGGATGCCATCCGCCCATCGTGTCTCCGGCACCACAGCCTTCTGGCTGACGATCCCCGTCGCCTATCACTGCCTGTGGTCGCTCGGGTTCCAGGCCGACCAGCCGCGGGTGCTGGTCCACTCCACCCTGGGGTGTGCGTTCTTCGGTGCGCTGGCGGCGAAGGTCTTGTTCGTCCGAAGCCGCCGCCTGCCCGACTGGGCGCTGCCGGTGGCGGGAGGCCTGGTGTTCACGGCCCTGGTCGCCATCTGGGTGACCTCGTCACTCTGGTTCTTCGTCAACGTCGACTTCCCGGGATTCTGATGCTCAGGCGGATCGTGGCCTTCTTCCTGATCCTGGGGGCAATCGTCTTCGTGTCGTTGCTGGCAGGGGTCGGGTCCGAGGTCCTGATGCATCCCCCGGCTCCGGATACGGCCACCACCACCTACGTCACCTTTCCCACCAGCTGAGCCCGGCCGTGCTCGACGAGGGCCCTCTCCTGTCCAAAGCCGATGTCGAAGCGGCGGCCACTCGGATTGCCGCTCATGTCCGCCGCACACCGACCATCACCTTGGAGGAGGGGGCCTTTGGTCTGCCCAATCCCATCGTGCTCAAGCTCGAAAGCCAGCAGGAGTCAGGTTCGTTCAAGGCCCGGGGTGCCTTCTCCCTGTTGACCACCTCGGATTTGTCAGGCGGGGTGGTGGCGGCCTCGGGAGGCAACTTCGGTCTCGCCATCGGGTATGCAGCCAGGATGCTGGGCGCCAAGGCGGACGTGTTCGTTCCCGACTCGGTGCCGCCGGCCAAGCTGAGTCGCATCCGGGCCGAAGGTGCGATCGTTCATGTGGTCCCGGGCTACTACCCGGATGCGCTCGCCGCCTCGCACGACTTCGCCCGGGACTGCTCCGGCCTCTTTGCACATGCCTACGACCAGGTCCCGGTGGCCGCGGGTCAGGGCACGTGTGGGCTGGAGCTCCTCGACCAGTGCCAAGAGGTGGAGACGATCGTCACCGCGGTCGGCGGCGGCGGCCTGCTGTCAGGGCTCTTGGCTGCCTGTGACGATCAGGCGAGGGTGATCGGGGTTGAGTCGGAAGGATGTGGGAGCCTCAACGCCGCCTTGCAGGCAGGAGCCCCGGTCGACATCGAGGTGTCCGGACTGGCGGCATCAGCCCTGGGGGCGAGCCGGGTAGGGACGATCGCCTGGAGTCTGCGGGATCGGATCGGTGACTCGTTGGTCGTCTCCGACGACGACTTGGTCGCCGCCCAACGCGGGTTGTGGGAGGCGGCAAGGGTGGCGGCGGAGCCGGCTGCGGCGGCTCCACTGGCTGCCTTGATGTCCGGTGCATACGTGCCGGCTGCCGGTGAAGTAGTGGCTCTCATAGTCTCGGGCGCCAACTTCGACCCGACCGACCTCCGGCTACTTGATTGAGCGGCCCACCCGCTCGGCCTGACGGCCGAGATTCCCCACCACCAGCGCCACCACCGTGACCAGGTAGATCTGGCCGATCAAGGCCTCGAACACCGCGGTTAAGCGCCCGAGCGGGGTATCGGGGGCGAGGTCTCCGTACCCGGTCGTGGTGATGGTGATGTAGCTGAAGTAGACGGCATCGCGGAAGGGATGGACCAGCCCGTCGGCGAAGTAATGGCCGCTCCAGCTCTGGATGGCGAACACGGCGTAGGAAAAGAAGGTGCCGATCGCAAGGAAGATGGCCAAGGCTCCGGCAATCACATTGCGATTGATCGTGAATGTGGTCCCGATTCGGCGGAGGATCATCACCGGGATGGCAGCGGAGAACACCATGCCGAAGAGGGAGGGGACTGTCGAATACTTGTCCGGAGTGTCGGCACCGCCCAAGGTCAGGGCGGCGATCAACCCAACGATCCCGAAACCGACCGCGGCCCAAAGCAGGATCTTGGACGCTCGGGAGATACTGAACGTGTAGACCAAGGCGATTGCCAGAAACCCGACGGTGAACGTCATCGAACCGCCCACCGACTGCATGAGACCGGCGACGAACGTCCATATCAGTAGCAGCAAGAAGAGCCGGCCGTACGGCGGCTGAGAGCTCTCGGGAGGCTCTATCTCTACTGGAGCAGCAGGTGTGCCTTCGATCACCGGCCATATGGAAGCACGACCCCGACCAGGACCGAAGGGTCTGAAGTATGTACATTCGGGCTCCCGTGCCGGTCATCGAATGGTTGCTCGACTCCGATCCTTCCATCCGCTGGCAGGTGCTCCGGGACCTGACCGGCGCCTCCCCAGCGGAGGTGGCGGCGGAGCGAGCGAGGGTGGCAACGGAGGGCTGGGGCGCCCACCTGTTGACGCTGCAGGCCGACGACGGGCTCTGGGACTCCGGGACCTATCGGCCGGGCTGGGCAGACGACACCAAGCCCTTCTTCGACGCCTGGACGGCCACCCACTTCTCGCTACAGCAGTTGCGTGAGTACGGCCTCGAGCCCTCCAGTCCGGAGGCCGTCGGGGCGGTCTCCCTGGTGGCCGGCAATGTCCGTTGGGAGTACAACGGCGAGCTCTATTTTCGAGGCGAGGTCGAACCATGCATCAATGGGTCGGCGGTCGCCACCGGTTCCTATTTCGGCCAGGACGTGGACGGCATAGTCGAGCGGCTGGTGAACGACCGGCTGGGCGATGGCGGGTGGAATTGCTGGACCGACTTCGGTGCCACCGTGTCATCGTTCCACTCCACCATCTCGGTGCTCGAAGGCCTGCTCGAGTGGGAGAGGGCGGGAGGTTCATCACCCGAGGTGACCGAGACCAGGGCGAGAGGGGAGGAGTACTTGCTTCAGCGAGGGCTGATGCGCCGTGTCTCCGACGGATCAGTGATCGACCCGCGCTTCACGATGTTCTCCTACCCGACCAGGTGGTACTACGACGTCCTGCGGGCCCTCGAATACTTCAGGGCGGCAGGCGGGCGGCCGGACGAGCGCTGCGAAGAGGCAATGGCCCTCGTGTCGGAGAAGGCAGACGAGGAAGGCCGCTGGCTCCTCGAGAATGTGCACCAGGGTCCCACGCACTTCGAGATGGAAGGGCCGGAGGGTTTCCCCAGCCGCTGGAACACCTTGCGGGCGCTACGAGTACTGGGCTGGGCAAGCTCCTAGCGCAACGATCAGCCACGACGCGATCGAGCAGGATTCGAGAAGCGCCCGATCTGGGTCGCGCGTATTGTCGCTGGCAACTCGTCTAGGAGGTCACCAGGTGACGACCACCCAGAATTCCGGCTCGGGCGGCTTTTCGGAGGGTGAACGTGCCGCCATGAAGGCCCGCGCCCAGGAACTGAAGGCGCAGGGCCGAAGCGGCCAAAAGAAGGCAGACAACGAGCGAGCCGTGATCGATGCAATCGCCGAGATGCCGGATGACGATCGAGCTATCGCTGAGCGAATCCATGCTCTCGTCCTCGCCAATGCCCCGGAGCTTCTGCCCAAAACCTGGTACGGCATGCCTGCCTACGCGAACGCGGGAGGCAAGGTCGTCTGCTTCTTCCGGACCGCAGCCAAGTTCGAGGGCCGCTACCCGATCTTGGGATTCGAGGATGCGGCCATGCTCGACGACCCCCCGATGTGGCCGGTCGTGTTTGCGATCGTCGAATGGACACCCGCGGTCGAAAAGAAGGTCATCGCGCTCATCAAGAAGGCGGCCAGCTGACGTCCCGACTTGCATAGAGGAGGAGCTCTGACGTGAACGAACGACGAGTTACCGGCAAGGCTTTCCACGATGCAGGAGGGGTGGACGACTGGCGCGTTCTCTATTGGGGGGCGTATGCCTACTACCGCACCGGGTCATTCGCGGTTGGAGCGAAATTCATCGCCGACCTCGCCGAAGTTGCTGAGTCGGTCGGTCACTTCCCCGACATCGACCTGCGCCCCGATGGGGTGACGGTTCGGACGTTTTCCAGAAGGGACGGGTCGCTCAGCCAGCTCGATGTCGAACTCGCCCGCCGCGTCACGGCCCTGGCCGGCCAACACGGGCTGGAGGCCGATCCCTCGCAGGTACAGATGGTTGGCATCGCAGTCGCGCAGGACACCGGGGCAGATGTGCGGCCGTTCTGGGCCGCCGCCTTTGGATATGAGCATCTGGACGATGCGGACGCGATCGATCCGCACCGGCGCAACCCACATTTCTGGTTCCACCTGCTCGACCCACCCAAACCAGGTCGGGGCCGGGTCCATGTCGACGTCAGTCTTCCGGCGGATCAAGCCGAGGCGCGAGTGGCGGCAGCCCTCGCCGCCGGTGGGCGACTGGTCGACTCCAATGCACCGGAGTGGTGGACCCTGGCGTCTCCAGAAAACCATGGAGTTGACATCGCGGCGTGGCCCGATATCGAGGACTACGAAACCTGACGTGGCGCCCGGGTTGCCCGTGGGCCCGGTGGGACTCGAACCCACGACCTTGGGATTAAAAGTCCCCTGCTCTGCCAATTGAGCTACGGGCCCGTGTGAAGGCTAGAAGGGCTCCCGACATCGAGGACTGGATCTGCTGAACGACCACGCGACAGCGCAGCCCGCCCGCGCCCTGGCAGCGACGGACGGCACCAGGACTGGGTGGGCGGTCGGGTTTCTAGCCGTCGGTTCGGTCGTGGCGGTCGATCCGTCTGGATGGATGCCGTACGGGCCGCTGCGGTGGACACTGGTGATGGCAACTGCCTTCCTTTCCCTCTCTCTGGCCGCTCGCGAAGGGATGTATCCGGAGCGGCGGGCCTTCTGGGCCTGGTGCGCCTTCCTGGCATGGGCGGCCTTCACATCGGCCATCGCCATCGATCCGCTGGCGGCCTGGCTCGGCAGCCCCGACCGTCGCATGGGGTTCGTGGCACTGCTGGCCATGGCAGCAGCGTTTCACGCCGGGCAGGGCGTCATCGGACATGGGACGCGGACCGTTGTGCGAGCGGTCGTCGTCGCCCTGCTGGCCCTTGGCGCATATGCAATCGCCGAGGGCTTGGGATGGCGGCCCATCCCCGGGCTGGAGGTGACGGATCGGGCTGGCGGTCCCTTCGGCTCGCCCGCTTACCTCGCCGCCGTCGCGGTCATGCTTGTGCCACCTGCCGCCGGCCTCGTCTTCGATGGCGCCGAACTGCGGGCATGGCGTTGGGCGGCAGGATCCGCAACCGCGGCCGGGGTGGTGGCGCTGGCCCTGTCTGGAACCAAAGCCGGCCTGATCGGCCTCGCGGTCGCAGTGATGATCTCGGTCCGCGTGTGGGGGAGAGGGGCGATAGCCCACCCGCTCAGATTCGTGGGCGTAACCGTGTGGCTGCTCTTGTTGTTGGCGCTCACACCAATCGGCGCCAGGGCGGCGGCGGTGGGCGACCTCCAGGCCGAAGCGGTCGGCCGGCTGCAGGAGTGGCGCGTCGGCCTGATGGCGATGGCCGAGCGGCCGCTGGCCGGGACCGGTCTGGAGGGCTACCGCCTCGCCTTCCCGCAAGTGGTGGATGCCGAGTACGTGCGCACCTACGGACGGGAGGTGGTGACCGATCGGGCCCACTCCGGACCGCTGGATGCGGGAGTGACGCTGGGCCTCCCCGGGCTCCTCGGATGGTTGGCGGCGGTGGGCTACCTGGGTCAACGGGCATGGCGCGGGATGAGCAAAGGGCCTCTCCTGGCCGGCCTGGGAGCTGGGGTGGTCGGGTACTTCGCCCAGCAGTTGTTCCTGTTCCCGATTGTCGAGGGAGACGTGCTCGCCTGGGCCCTGGCCGGGGTGCTGGTGGTCGGAGTGGGACCGGCCACGGCTCCCTTCAGATCGAGAGCAATCTCCTGGATCGCGGGTCTGCTGGCGGCAGCGGCCTTGATCGCCGGCACTCTCGAGGTGATGGCCGACCACAGGGCGGCGGCCGCCCTCGCCACCGGCCAGGTGCAACTGGCCGATGAGGCGAGCCGATTGCGCCCGGACTCGTATCGCTATCGGCTGCTGGCGGCCGAGATGGCGCGGCGAGAGGGCGACCGTCCGGGTGCCATCGAGCGGGCGGATGCCGCGCTGGCCCTCTCACCGTACGACCCGGCTCTGGGAGCAGCCAAGATCAGGCTGCTGGTCGAGGCGGCCGAAACAGGAGGTCAGGAGGAGCTCGCTGTGGCCATCCGGGCGCTGCGAGACCTGATCGAGGTCGATCCCAACCAACCCGACCATCACCAGGCGCTGGGGGTGATGCTGGCGAGGGCGGGAGATGCGTCCGGGGCCGAGCAAGCCTTTCTGATGGCGGAGTTCCTGGCACCCGCGAGCGCAGTCCCTCCACTCAGCCTGGCCGGCCTCTACCTGGCGGCCGGGGAGTACGAGGCGGCAGGGGATGCCCTCGATCGGGCCGAGGCCATCGACCCCGGGGCCGAGGGGCTGGAGGACCTGCGCAGGCAATTGGAAGATCGGACCGGGGGAACCTGAATGGCCATTGCAGAGTCTGTCCGTTTGAATCGCCCAAAGTGACGCAACACCAGGAAACGACCGACAAGCGCAACCCCATCCTGCTGTGGACCGTGGTCGGCCTATTCGCCGCCGCGACGATGGCTGGGGCGCTATTGGCCTGGGATCGGCTTTTCGCCCCTGATGACTCCGGCGAGCCCAACCCCGGTGTGCTGGAGGGAGCAGAGGCCCTGGATTGGTCGGTGGGGCCGGCGACGCTCGGTTGGTTCCAGCAGGTCGTGAACGACGGCAACAGCATCTACGTCCTCTCGACGGCGCCTGGAGCGGGGATCGGTAATCCCGTTGTCCCGAAGGCCATCTGGTCGAGCAAGGACGGCAAAGAGTGGACGCCCCACGTCCTGGATGAGCCATGGGTGACCCGTATCGCCGCCGTTGACGGGCTCCTTTACGCGGTCGGGACGGCCCCGGGGGCAGTCGATCCGTCGGCGCGGACCGTTCAGGTTGGTGTCTCTTCGGATGACGGCGAAACCTTCGACATCTCGGTGATCCCGGCGAGCACTCCGGAGGGCGGCGGGGTGCCTGACCCGCAAATCGGGGTGGTGGGAGACGGCGTCGTGGTGTTCGGTCTCGGCTCACAGACCTTCTTCTCCCCCCAGGGGGGCGCATTCCAAGAGGTCGAGTATCCGTTCGGCGATCGCGAGATCGGGCAGGTGAGCCAGGTGGGTCATGAGCTGTTCGCATACACCTACGCGCTGCAGATCGAAGACCCTCAACTCGATGCTGGGAGCGTCATGAGGTCGGAGGACGGCAGGACGTGGTCAGACCTCGAGCTGCCCGGCGGCCTGTCTTGGGCCTCGGCGATAGGGGAAGTGGGTGGGCGGACGGTGCTGGTCGGGTATCGGGACCGGGACGGGGCTGTGCTGGCGGTGGAAGGGGAAGGGACATGGCAAGTGTCTCTGGTCAGCGACTTGCTGGGAGTGGCTCCAGGAGCCCAGTTCTGGGTGGGGGAGTCGTCGGTGGGTGATCACGGGGTGGCGATGATCCTGACCGCAGAAGTGGCCAGGACCGACGGATCCCCTCTCGGTTGGCTGACTGGCTTGCTGACCGGGACTACCCAGTCACCGGGTGAGGGGCGTGACTTCACCACCTCGAGTGCTCTGCTCTACAGCCCCGACCTCGTCAACTGGTCGCTCTATCCGGCGGCCGAGATGGGAGGCAGCACGCTCGAAGGCCTGGTGGCTTCGCCTCATGGCATCACTGTTCACAGCGTGGGTGTTCAGAACAACCTCCTCTTCCGACAGCAGGCGGTCGCCACCTGGCAGGCGCCTTAGCCCCTGCAGAGTGATTACGGGCGGGCCCGATGCGTTGAGCGCGTGATCAGGGTCGGCATACCGACAGGAAGTTGACAGTCACCAAGAAGATGGCGGCCTAGTCAGCTCAGCGAGAACGATCCGCCCACCTCATGTGTTAAACCGATGTGGCATCAGGAAGCATTTGAGGGAATTGGCTGCTGAACCAGAAATTGGTCGGCTTCGGCAGCCCGACTTCGCCCGCTTCTACATGAACAGCCGAGGTCCCGTCTACCGAGCATTGGCCTTGGCGCTGCAGAACCGAGACCTCGCCGCCGAAGCCGTCGACGAGGCCATGACCAGGGCCTACGAACGGTGGCGGTCGGTATCCACCTACGAGAGTCAAGAAGGCTGGATCTTCCGGGTCGGCCTCAACTGGGCGCGCAACCGGGTGCGCAAGGCGAAGCGGGAAGTTCCCACTGCCTCACTCCCGGAGACAGACCGAGCGGACAGCCTGCCCGATCCCGATGTTCGCAACGCATTGGGAAAGCTCGATGTCGACGCGAGGGCCGTCGTGGTCCTTCGCCATTACCTCGACATGACCTACGACCAAATGGCAGTCGCCCTCGACATCCCCTTGGGGACCGCCAAGAGCCGGCTCCACCATGCAATGCAGGAGCTACGCGGGCTGATGGGAGTGTCGACATGAGCTTGGACACCAGGGTTCGTGACGATCTGCGAGCCGCCGGCGAGCAGATGGTCGACCCTCCCCTCAACCTGGCTGGTGTCATCAGGCGAGGCCGCCGCCGCAAGACCGTTCGCCTGGTGGCCTCGGGAGTAGCAGCAGCCGCGCTGCTTACCGGAGCAGCGATTCTCATCCAGCGCACCGACGCGCAGCCGCCGGTCGTCACGAATCCCACCCCGACGACGAACGCTCAACAGCCGGTGGTCACCGATCCCACCGCGACGACGACGGCACCCCCGATTTCGAGCGATGGGTGGATCGTCTACCAGGCCGGTCCCCTGGATGAGGAGCCCTTCGGGGCCGACATTTTCATCGTCAAAGAAGGCGTTGCCCCCCATCCACTCTTGGGCGAAAGCAACGGCCTCAAGCAACTCTGCCCGGTGTTCTCACCAGACGGCACTCGACTCGCCTACCTCGAGATCGTGGGCAGCGATGGGCAGTCAAGCGACCTCGTCGTAATCGACATCGATGGGGCCGGCGAGATCGTCGAATCGCTCCGTCTACCAGTTGCCGCCCTTTCCCTCGACTGCCCGCGGTGGTCGCCGGATGGAGGCCTGATCGCCTACTCAAAGGTGCGCCCGTTTGGCGGAGTCCACGGGCTGGTGGCTGTGAAACCGTCAGTCGGGGCGCTCGAAGTGAACCAGCTCGCCCCGCAAATCATCAACGACGAAGAGTGGCCAAGTCAGGGGTTCGAGTGGTCACCGGCCGGAGATCTAATCGCGATTCCCCTCGACCACTCGGTATGGGTTGCACCGCTTGATCCCGAGGCCGATCCGTACGAGCTCACTTCCGGTTTCGACTGTTCCGGCAGGAACTGCGTGTCGTCGGTGAGTTGGTCGCCGGACGGGTCGCGCCTGGCGGTGGCCGGTAGAGGTGCCGATGGCTCCTGCCTCCTGAAGATCGTCCCCGTTGACGGAGGCGCCGAGAGCGAACTTGCCGAGTGTCAGGCGGTGTACGGACGTGACGTTTATGCAATCGAGATCGCCTGGTCACCTGATGGCCGCTGGATCGCATATTCGGAATCGCGGCCTTTTAGGGAGAATGAGCCGGTGATCTTCCTGGTGTCGCCTGACACCGGAGAGGCGCTCGAGTTCCGGAACCCCGGCCGGTACCCGGTCAGTGGACCGACATGGTCACCCGACGGAACCCAAGTCCTCTATTGGGCGGGGGTCGATGCGACCGACGGGTTCGAGCTCCTCTTACAAACCATCACCGGTGCTCTCCCACCCGTGGTCCTGGCGTCGGACCCCGAGCCCGAACAAGAGGATCCCGGCTCCGAGACCACGGGCACACCGGCCCCAACTCCCGCCAGGCAGCTCAGCTGGCAGCCCGTATTGCCGTAGGGAGCATCACTTCGCAAGACATGTGAATCGACAGGAGGAAGGATTGACCATGAAGCACACCGCACTATCGAACACGGGGAGACCTTCGATAGGGCTGGTTCTTGCGAAGCCAGCCAGGATTGCGATCACTGTCTGCCTTGCGGTTGCTGCAGCCGCCTGCGCCGCCCCAACCTCGGCGACATCGTCCACGACCGCACCAGCCGCGGCAACGTCATCCACGGCCGCACCAGTTACCACGACGCCGGCCAGTACGACTGCGGTGCAGTCGATTTGGAGTCTCCAGGGCGGTGTGACCCTCACCCCGCCCCTGCTCACCAAGCTGGAAGCGAAGACCTACTACATCGACGCCGATGGCCTTCCCAGCACAACCCTTGGTGTCGAGTACACACTCCAAGAGCCAGGGTGGGACTCCTTGGGGGTCGGGGTGGGGGGCCCGAACGGGGTCAACATGAGAAGCGGCGCGGTGAAAGTGGTGGCATCGGCTGCTTGCAACGGAACACAGTGGATCCCGGTGGGTGACACCGCCGAAGACCTCTCGTCCGCGTTGGCGGAGATCGAAGACTTCACCGTCGAGGACGGGCCAGACACGGTTAGCGCCTTCGGATACGACGGGTATCACTTGGTATTGGTAACGACGGATGTGGGCTTCGACGGTTCGAACTTCACAGGCTGCGACGACGGGTACTTCGACGCATACCAGGGCCCAACCATGGCGCCGTGGTACTTCGCTCCGGACCAATTCGCCGAGTTCTGGGCACTCGATGTCGAGGGAACTTCCCTCCTGATTGAGGCCAACTGGTACGCCACGACGCCCGCCGGGGACATAGACAAACTCAGGGCGGTGCTCGACACCATCACCATTCGCCCCTAAAGGCTTTCGGCAACCCGATCGAGCACCCAGGTCGCTACTTCTTCGTGAGATATGGTTCCAGAACGCGGCCGAGCGCAGGCGCAAGGCCCAATAACCTGCCTTCGTGATCAGGTTCGGGATCTCGGTCAAGCCCGACTGGGACAAAGGCCAGGACGCCGCCTTCCTCGACGGACTGGCGGCGCGGGGTCACAAGGCTTTCGAGCTGGCCTTCGTGACCGGGTTCCCGTGGAAGGAGAACCGCTGCCGGCGGTTCGGGGAGATGGCCGCCGAGCGCGGGATCTGGCTGTCGGTGCACGCTCCCTATTTCGCCGTGCTCACTGTCGAGGAAGAGGACAAGGCCAAGCAGTGCCTGGCTGCGCTCGAGCACACCCTGAAACTGGGCAAGGCGTTGGGCAGCCGCATCATCTGCGCCCACCTCGGCAACACCCACGAGCGCTCCCCCGAGGAGTTGACGGATCGTGTGTCCGAGCGGCTGGCCGCGGTGGGCCCGAAGGTGGAGCACCTCGGGGTGGGGTTGGGGTTGGAGACGGGCGGCAACGACCGCTCTTTCGGCAGCCTCGGCGACATCGCCACCTTCGCGTCCGAATTCTCGTTCGTGCGCCCGATCGTCGATTGGGCACACCTCCATGCGATGACGGGAGGGGCGCTGACCACCAAGGAGGCGTTCGCCTCCGTCATCGAGTTCTGCCGATCGAGCTTCCCGGGATGGATGATCGAGCCTTTACAGACCCAATTCACCGCCAACCTCTTCAACGAGCACGGCGAGATAAAGCACATCCCGTACGGC
>DATBMA010000092.1:0-32357 GCA_036555105.1 Acidimicrobiia bacterium | reverse complement strand
GCTCAGGCAATGAACCGTTTCGTGCCCTCAAACACAATGGGGGGTACCAGTCTTGGTACCTGGCACTGGGTACTTGGTACTGCTTGTCGCCAGCGCAGCGGGCGACAAGCTCAGCGCGCCGGGGGTTCCGCCATCCGGTGGCGGAGGCTCATCACCGACTTGGCATGGATCTGGCACACACGCGACTCGGTCACGCCCAATACGTCCCCGATCTCGGCCAGGGTGAGGCCCTCGAAGTAGTAGAGGGTGACCACCAGCCGTTCCCGGTCGGGGAGGCGGTTGATGGCGTCGCTCAGCATCCGCCTGGTCTCCTCGGCCTGGAAGGCAGCCTCGGGCCCCAGCCCAGACTGGTCCGGGACCAGGTCGCTCATCGAGGTCGACGACTCCGGCCCCACCATCTCGTCGAGGGCGACCATGCCGAGTCCGGAGATCTCCGCCAGGTTCCCCTGCAGGGCCTCGACGGTCACGTCCATGTGATGGGCGAGCTCCTCGTCACTGGGGGTGCGCTGCAGGCGATGATCGAGCTCGGCCAGAGATCGCTCGATCTCCCTGGCCCTGGCCCGGACGGAACGCGGGACCCAGTCGAGAGCCCGAAGCTCGTCGAGGATCGCGCCTTTGATCCGGTTGATGGCGTAGGTCTCGAACTTGAAACCCCGCTCCGGCTCGAACTTGTCGATCGCATCTATGAGGCCGAAGACCCCGTAGGACACCAGATCCGCCTGATCGACGCTGCGGGGCAAGCCGACGGCGAGGCGGCCGGCGACGAACTTGACCAGGGGCGAGTAATGCAAGATCAAGCCCTCTCGGGCCGCCTCCTCGGCACTGCTCTTGAATCGACCCCAGAGGACGGTGATGTCGTCCAGGTCGTCGACGGCCAGGTCAGGCCCTTGGGTGGCTTCGCTCATAAGTAGACCGGAGATGATCCCGGGTGACCGCAGTGTAAAGCTGGGTGGTCGCCAGATCGGCATGACCCAACATCTCCTGGACGGCCCGGAGATCCGCCCCGCCTTCCAGTAGGTGAGTGGCGAATGCGTGGCGGAAGGCATGGGGATGGGTGGCAGCCCGAGCCTGAACCGCTCTGCGGACCCCGCGCTGGTCGAGCGGGCCCCCGCGCGGCCCCAGCCACAGCGCCCGTCCCGAGCCCGCCCCGGCCCATTTGGGCCTGCCATCGCTCAACCATGCCTCCACCGCCCGCCTGGCAGGGCTGCCAACCGGCACGGCTCGGGTCTTGGAGCCTTTGCCGGTGACCCGCACCATGTCCCGACCACGCAAATCGTCGATGGTGAGGCTGACCAACTCGCCAACCCGCAGCCCAGATGAGTAGAGCAACTCGAGCATCGCCCGGTCGCGGAGGTCACCTGGTTCGCCTCCTCCGATGCTGCCCAGCAGCTGGTCGATCGCCCGCTGCGGCATCGGACGCGGAAGCCGGCCGGGTAGACGCGGCCGCCTCAGGCCTGCCGCCGGGTTGGAGTCGATCTCTCCTCTCCTGGCCGAGTCCTCGTAGAAGCCGCGGATCGACGAAGCCCGCCGGGCGATGGTGCGACGCGAGAAGCCGCCGGCCTCGAGCGACGCCAGGTATTCGCGCAGCAGACGCCGGTCGACCGCCTCGACTCGCTCGAGGCCAAGGAGATCGCAAAAGGCGAAGAAGTGGGTGAGGTCGCGCCGGTAAGCCTCCACCGTGTTCAGGGATAGACCCCGCTGATACGTCAGCCGGTCGATGTAGGCACGCATCGGAGCGGCAGACCAAGCGGGGGATTCGGGGCTGGCAGGCACCTCCTGTCACTCTACGACCGGTTCACCCCCGCGCCAGGCACTTCATCCCATGCCCAACTCCGCCCTGGTGGCGGCGGCGAGCCGGGCCGCAACCGAGGCCTCCTCGGCCGAAGGGACGACCGGCCGGGTCCAGCCCAGGGTCTCCAGCAGATCATCGGCGCCAAGCACAGGGGTGGCTCCGTCTCTGATCAAGAGGTTGCACCCGACCGAGGCTGGCCGATCGATGTCCCCGGGGACCGCCAGCACGTCCCGCCCCAGCTCCAAGGCCAGACGTGCGGTGATGAGAGCCCCTCCGGTCAACCCCGCCTCCACCACCACCACCGCTTCCGACATCGCAGCGATCAAACGGTTGCGTACCGGGAAGTGCCATGGCTCGGGAGGGCTTCCTGCCGGGTACTCGCTGATGACCGCTCCCCCGTTCGCCACCAGGGATTCACCGAGCTCTCGATTCTCCGGCGGGTACCAGACGTCGAGTCCGGAGCCGAGAAAGGCAATCCCGACCCCGCCGACATCCACCACGCCGCGATGGGCGGCAGAGTCGATTCCGCGGGCGAGCCCGGACACGACCGCCCAGCCCGCCGCCGCAACCGCTGCCCCCAACGCCGACGCCGTGGCGCGGCCGTACCGGGTGCAGCGACGGGTGCCGACGATGGCGACGGCCCGCCCTGGCGGGATCTTCCCCCGCATGAACAGCCGCGACGGCGGGTCGGGGAGGTCGCACAGACCCGCTGGGAACTCAGAGGGACGAAGCGTCCTGGCCTTCTTCACGCTGCCTCCCGGTACTGCAAGGCCTCGCCCATGTGGGAGTCGTCGATGGCGGCCGATCCATCCAGATCGGCGATGGTCCTTGCCACCCGGCGCACCCGGTCGAGCCCGCGTCCGCTCAGCATCCCTCGGGCCAGTGCCAGCCTCAACATGCGGCTGGCCGATTTGGACAGTTCGAGCTCGTCGAGGCGCCGGCGGCTCAGGTCCCGATTGAGGGCGCCGCGGCTCAGGGCCAGCTCCCGCGCCCGGACGATCCGCTCACGCACGACTGCCGACGGCTCGCCTTCGGACCGGAGAAGTTCCTCGGGCTGGGGCTGGGGCACGAACAGCCTGATGTCGAAGCGGTCGAGCAAAGGCCCCGAGAACCGGTGCTTGTAGCGGTCGATGGAGTTTGGCGTGCACCCGCAGGGATGGCGGTCGTCTCCCAGGAAGCCGCACGGGCATGGATTGCTGGCCGCCACCAGCTGCAAGCGGGCCGGGTAGGTCACCGTGCATCCCTTGCGGGCGATCGTCACCTTCCCCTCCTCCAGCGGCTGGCGCAGCGCGTCGAGCAGGTTGACCGGGAACTCACCCAGCTCGTCGAGAAAGAGGACTCCACGCGAGGCCAGCGAGACTTCGCCCGGCGCAGGCACCCCGCTTCCGCCTCCGATGATCGCCGCGACCGAGGCAGTGTGGTGGGGAGCCCGAAACGGCGGCTCGTCGACACGAGGGCGGGACCGGTCGGCGGCGCTCCAAAGGCAGGCCACCGCGATCGCCTCCTCGTCGGTGAGCTTGGGCAGAATTCCCGGCAGCCGGGCCGCCAGCATGGTCTTGCCACTCCCCGGCGGGCCGGTCATCAACAGGTGGTGGCCGCCGGCCGCCGCCACCTCGAGGGCCCGACGGGCGGCCGCCTGCCCGCGCACTTCGGCCAGGTCGGGGCCCCGGGCATCCGGTCCTGGGACCGCCGAGGCGGGTATCGCCCGCGGCGTGGCAGTCCCGCTGACCACCGCGATCGCTTCTGCCAACGAAGCCACCGGCCAGATCTCCGCTCCTGGCACTTGTGCTGCGTCGACGGCGTCGTGGTCCGCCACCACGCATGGCACCTTCAACTCGGCCGCCACCACCGCCGCCGCCAGGGCCCTGCGGCTGCGAAGAACGGTGCCGTCCAGCGACAGCTCGCCGACGCCGACCACCGGCCTTGCGTGTGGCGTGATCTGACGGTCGGCGGAGAGGATGGCGAGGGCGATTGGCAGGTCGTAGTCGGAGCCGGCCTTCGGCAGGTTGGCGGGTGAGAGGTTGACCGTCATGTACCGCTGGGGCAGGCGTTTGCCCGAGGTGACGATGGCTGCCTTCACCCGGTCTCTGGCCTCGCGGATGGCGGTGTCGGGCAGGCCGACCAGAGCGAACCCGAATGTGGCCCCACCCATGTGGGCTTCGATCCGTACCGGCTTGGGCTCGGCCCCGAGCATGGCGACGGAGGTGGTTTCTGCGAACATGCCGGCAACGTATCTGCCGGCTGGGACATGACCGCGGGCCGATTTTTGTGCGGCATGCGAACGCCTAGAGTTGGGTGAATGGCAGAGGAAGAGCGCAACGGCGACTTCATCAACTCACTCGCCCGCGGGCTGCGGGTGATCAACTCTTTCGATGCCGATCATCCCCAGCTCACATTGAGCGAGGTTGCAGAGCGGGCCGAGCTTGCTCGGGCCACCGCCCGCCGGATCTTGCTCACCTTGGTGCAACTCGGCTACGCGGAGCAGAGAGCGCGATCGTTCTCGCTGCTGCCCAAGGCTCTGGATCTGGGATATGCCTATCTCTCCTCACTCAGGCTGCCAGAGGTGGCAGAGCCCTATATGGAGCGGCTCGTGGACGAGGTGCGTGAGTCCTCTTCCCTTTCGGTACTCGACGGCAAGGAAGTCGTGTATGTCGCCAGGGTCCCCACCAGCCGGATCATGACCATCTCCCTGGCAGTGGGCTCACGCCTTCCGGCATATGCCACTTCGATGGGCCGGGTCCTGCTCGCCGGGCTGTCCCGACAACAACTCGAGGAGTACCTGAAGACCACGCCCTTCGAGCAGCTGACTTCGAAGACGGTCACCCAGAAGGACCGGTTGCGCGAGATCGTCGATCAAGTGCGCGAACAGGGATACGCGCTGGTCGACCAGGAGCTCGAAGACGGCGTCCGTTCGGTGGCAGCGCCCATCTTCGGGAGCAGGGATCAGGTGGTGGCGGCACTCAACAGCTCCTGCCATGCCTCGAGGACCGACCTCAACCGGCTTCGGACCTGGTTCCTGCCCAAGGTCGTCGAGACCGCCC
The DNA here is from genome assembly GCA_036555105.1 of Acidimicrobiia bacterium. GTDB lineage: Bacteria > Actinomycetota > Acidimicrobiia > Spongiisociales > ZC4RG35 > DATBMA01. The sequence continues at coordinate 27,524 of DATBMA010000092.1, read as the reverse complement.
GTCAAATCAGCGCTGCCACTCGCTCACTGACCAGGGTCTGATTCGGTCCCCGGCTTGGAGGGCGCCCCCCAGCCGGTTGGAGGGGCCGGCGCTACCGACCTGGCCATCCCGGGGCGGAGCACCTCTTTGGTGCCCACATTGGTGGCGGAGAGCTGGGCGATGACGTCGTCGATGTCCCCCACGTTGGGGAGGATGCAGCGCACCTCGGCGACGCCCAGGTGGGCGAGCTCGATGACGATCTCCTGGCACCGCTCGAGGGTGCCGTGCATGCCCATCGACTTGGTGTCCATCTGCGAGAGCAGATCGTCGATCTCGACCCGAACATCGGACTCACCGTCGGTCCTGCCCACCGAAACCGGCAGCTCGACGGCGATGCCGAGCGAGGCCGGTTCGCGATTCCGATCCTCACAGGCCCTGGCAGCATCTCTCACCTGCGATGCCACGCCCGCCACGGGCTGAGCCGGAAGCAGGATGTTGTCGGCGAGCTCCACCGCCACCCCCAACTGAAGCGGATCCCGCACTTCCATCGTCAGCGCCGGCCCGCCGGGCTGCGGGGACGACACTCCGATGCCGGCGCCGGCGCCGAGGGGCTCGCCGGCCACGACCTTCATGAGCGCCCTCGTGAAGTCACGGCTTTGGTCCACCCGCCGGGCGAGATCGGGGAAGTCGAGGCCGAGAGAATCGAACTCGGACTCATCCCATCCCAGTGCCACCCCCAGTTCGAGGCGGCCGCCGAGCACGACGTCGAGAGACCCGGCCATGGCGCCAAGGATCTGCGGGCTCCGCAATCCAGGCACGAACATCCCGCCCAGCCTGATCTCTTGGGTGTAGAAGGCCGCCACCGACAGCGCCGTCCATGCCTCCATCCGGGCCTTGCCATCTCCCGTGATCAGCCGGTCGGCCACCCATAGGGATTGCATGCCGGCCCGCTCTGCCATCTGGGCGATGCGCATGGTCTGGCGGGCATCGTTGCGTTGATCGAGGATGATCCCGAGGCGAACCAGGCGCCCTGGCGGACTGACTGCTGGGTGGAACACGCGCATTACGGAGTAACTCCTGCCACTGGGTGAGCCGCCAATAGCATATTGCCGTGGTCCCTCACCTACTCGAGTTCGTGCACAGGCTGCGCGGCTCGGGCATCCCCATCTCGATGGTCGAGGCCGTCGATGCCGCCCGCGCACTCGAGCACATCGACATGCGGCGCCGCGAGCAAGTGAGGTCTGCCCTGTCCTCGACTCTGATCAAGAACAGCGATCACCGGTCGGCCTTCGACGCCCACTTCGATCTCTACTTCGGGAGCCTGGTGCTCGACGAGGAGCGCCCACAGCTTGGGGCCGCGTCGACCCGAGCCGGCACCGGCCAATACCTCCGCAGGTCGGAGATGGGATTGCGGGCCGACGAGGAGCAGTTCGACTTCCTCGAGGTGCTCCTGGAGGCTCTGCTGCGGGCCGACGACGAGGCGCTCAGGGCGCTGGCGGGGACGGCTGTGAGGGAGTTGGGGCAGATCGACCCAGAGCGCAGCGACTCTGTGCGGTACTACATGCACAGGCTGTTGAGGGAGCTCGACCTCGGATGGGTGTTTCAACAAGGTAGAGGGCGAATCCGCGAGCAGGCCGCGGAGCTGTCGCTCGATCCGCGCATGGACATCCGCGCCTTGGAGCAGCGCATTGCCGCCTTCAAGGCGCGGATGGAACGCGAGATCGGGATGCAGCTGGGGCGCCTGCAGACCCCCAACCAAGCACTCGAGCAGGCCGACTCGTTGCAGACCGTCGAGGAGATGGAGTTCCTGGGAGCCTCGCTCGATCAGCTCCGCAGGATGCGCCACGCCGTTCGCCCACTTGCCCGCCGGCTGGCCGCCAAGCTCGCCCAGCGTCGCAAGCGCCGCAATCGGGGACGGCTCGACGTACGCAAGACCGTGCGCCGATCGCTCAGCACCGGCGGCGTCCCCTTCGACACCGTCCACCGTTACCGTCGGGAAGCCAAGCCGGACCTCTTCTTGGTTGCCGATGTCTCCGGATCCGTGTCCAAGTTCGCCGAGTTCACCATCTCATTCCTCAACGCCATGAGCGAGGAGTTCCCCAAGCTGCGCTGCTTCATCTTCGTCGACGGAGTCGATGAGGTCACCGAGCACGTGAAGGACGGGGTGGGCCTCACCAACGTGAAGCACCTCATCGCCCGCTCGCCCCACATCTCCCGGGACGGCCACTCGGATCACGCCAAGGCCCTGGACATGTTCTATCGGGTTTACGGGCATGCGATCTCTGGCACGAGCACGGTGATCTTCACCGGGGACTGCCGCAACAACTACCGGGTCGACGACGCCGGCCTGGGGGTGCTCAAACGCATCCAGGATCGGGCCAAGCAGGTCTACTGGCTCAACCCCGAGCGGAGATCGAGGTGGGGCAAGGACGACTCCTTGATGCCCGAGTTCAGGCGGTTCTGCGACGGGTCTTTCGAGGTCCGCAACCTCAAGCAGTTGCAGGACTTCGTGCTCGAGATCGCCTGACTCAGCCGGCTTTCAGGGCCTCCGAGATCTTGTCGACGTCCTGGCTGTACTTCAGGAGTAGGTTCAGCGTGGCCCTGATGTCCTCTGGGCTCGCTTCCTCCCGCCCCAGCACCATGAGGGTCCTGGCCCAGTCGAGCGTCTCTGACACCGAGGGCGGCTTCTTGAGCTCGAACGACCTCACCCACGCCACTACCTGGGCACAGTTGGCGGCCAGGGTGGTTGATATGCCTGGTATCCGGGCCTCGATGATCTCCTGCTCGCGGGCCGGGGTCGGGTAATCGAGGTCGAGGAATACGCAGCGCCGCTTCAACGCCTCTGACAGCTCACGGCTGTTGTTCGATGTCAGAAAGACCAGGGGCTGCGAGACGGCTGCGATCGTGCCCAGCTCGGGGATCGACACCTGAAAATCCGAGAGGACTTCGAGCAGTAGTGCCTCGGTCTCCACCTCCAGCCGGTCGACCTCGTCGATCAATAGCACCACCGGATCCGCAGCGAGGATGGCCGACAGGAGCGGCCGCTCCAGGAGGAACTGAGAGGAGAAGATGTCGGCCTCGGTCCGCTGCCACTCGGTTCCCTCCGGCTCGGCCTGGATCCTCAGCAGCTGCTTCTTGTAATTCCACTCATAGAGGGCCTTCGACTCGTCCAACCCCTCGTAGCACTGCAGCCGGATCAGCCGCCGCTCGGTCGCCTTGGCGACCGACTTGGCCAGCTCGGTCTTCCCCACCCCGGCCGGACCCTCGCACAAAACCGGCTTGCCGAGGACGTCGGCCAGAAAAACCGCGGTGGCGATGTGCTCGTCCGACAGATAGGCAACGCTCCGAAGGGCCGCGAGCACAGCGTCAGGGCTCTCGAAAGATCCCTCCGGCCGAAGGTTGGGGTCAACGGTCATGACTGACCGCCCGGGGTCGTCGTCATCTCAAGCCGTTTGCGGACCGGGAGCAACTCGACCCCGGTCCTGGCCCGGACCAGGCCCCAGATGCCGCGGGGGGCACGGATCATGATCACGATCAGCACGACGCCCAGGATTATGAACCACAGGGAGCCCAAGTCAGCCAGATTCTCCCGGAGCAGGAAGAAGACCGCAGCCCCGACCACCGGCCCCTCGATGGTTCCGAGCCCCCCGATCATCACGATCATCAACATCTGGGCAGTCCAATCGATCGAAAAGAAGCTGTCGGGTGAGATGGAGACGGCCTTCAGCAGGAATACCGCCCCGGTGAGGCCGGTGACGGCCCCGACCGCCAGATAGAGCATGATCTGAGTGCGGCGAACCGCCACCCCGGCCGTGGAAGCGGCCATCTCGTTGTCTCGAATCGCTCGCAATGCCAGTCCGGTCCTCGACCGCATCAGGAAGTAGACCCCGAGGATCACACCGACGGCGAGTGCGAATGAAAGCCAGAAAGTGATCGCGAAGCGGGACTCACCGAGGCCGGCCAGGGACCTGAGGGGCTGAGGCGTGCCCGACGGGTAGAGCGTCTCGTTGTTCTTGACGATGAGCCGATAGGTCTCCGCCAGCACCCAGGTGCCGACCGCGAAGTAGCCCCCACGCAGCCGGAACAACAGCCAGGCACTGGGGATGGCGATCAGCCCCGAGACGACGATGGCCAGCACCAGGCCTACCCATATGTCGAGATCGAGCTGATCGGCGACGACCAGCATCGTGTAGCCACCAATGCCGATGTAGGCCTGCTGTCCGAACGAGTAGATGCCGGCATACCCGGCCAGCAGATTCCAGAGCTGGCCGATCACCACCAGGATGAGCAACTCGGTGAGGCTGACCATCAGCCCGTTGCTGCTCCACATCGGGACCGTGGCCAGGCCGGCCAAGGCCAGTAGGGCAACCACGGTGAATCGCCGGCTGGCCGGGGTGGCGGAGCGGATCGCGTACTGAGTGGTGGTCACAACGCTTCCGGCCGCCCGAACAGCCCGCGAGGGCGGAATGCGAGGATGGCGAGGAACACGAGATGCCCGGCCAGCTCACTCCAGCCGGGGTCGAAGAAGGCTCCTACGTTCTGGGCCACCCCCAATACGACTCCCCCGGCCAGGGTCCCCCAGAGCGACCCCAGCCCGCCGATGATGACGGACTCGAATGCGTAGATGAGGAAGGACGGCCCGATCGATGGAACCACCTGGGCGCGGATGCCCAGGATCACGCCGGCCACCCCCATCACCATCATGGCCACTCCCATCGACATGGCGAAGAGGTGGCGGGTGCTGATGCCCATGAGCTGGGCGGTCGGCAGGTCATCGGAGAGGGCCCGGAATGCCCTGCCCAGCCCGGTATGGCGCAGCAGCAGGTGCAAGGCCGCCAGCACCACGACGGCGAGAGCGAAGGTCAGGAGGGGGAACCAACCCACCGTCACCGGCCCGATATCGATCGACGCCAGCTCGATCGGCCCGGCATCGAGGCCCTGCGAATCGGCGGTGAACAGCTCTAGCAGCCCATTCTGGATGATGATCGAGATCCCGAATGTCACCACCAGCGGCGGCAGCAGCCCTTGACCGAGCGTGAAGTTGATGACTCCTCTCTGCAATGCGTAGCCGATCAGCCCCATGATCAACGCCACTACCGGCATCAGCGCAAGCGGGTTGAGGCCGGTGATGCCTATCAGCACCAACGCCACATACGAAGCCAGAACGGTCAGGTCGCCGTGAGCGAGATTGACCACCTTCATCACCCCGAACACCAACGTCAGCCCGGCCGCCAGCAAGGCGTAGAACCCTCCCAGGAGAACGCCCTGGGCGATGGCGTCGGCCATCAGCCCTCCAACCCGAAGTAGGCGTTCACCAGTTCCTCATGAGAGACCGCCCCCGGCGCCGACTCGAGTACGACCTTGCCGCCCTGCATGCAGATCAAACGGTCCGCCACCGACGCAGCCTGGCGCACGTCTTGCTCCACCAGGATCAGGGTGGTGCCGCGCTCTCGGATGCGGGGGATCGCGGAGTAGAGGTCCTTGATCACGATGGGGGCCAACCCAAGCGATATCTCGTCGAGCAGCAGCAGGCGGGGATTCGCCACCAGGCCACGCCCGATGGCCAGCATCTGCTGCTCGCCGCCGGAGAGCAAAGACCCCCCAACCCCCTTGCGGCCCACGAGCGCGGGAAACAGCTCGTAGACAGATTGCAATCCCCATGGGCCCTCCCGCCGGGTGTGGCTGCCGATCAGCAGGTTCTCTTCGACGGTGAGGCTGGGGAAGATCATCCGCCCCTCAGGGACCAGGAAGATGCCGCGTTTGGTGGCGGCCATGGTTCCGAGCCCCCCAATCGCCTCCCCGTCGAATGTGATGGCGTCCTGCCGCGCCGGCAGCACCCCGGCGATCGACTTCAGCAGAGTTGACTTGCCCGCTCCGTTGGGGCCCACGATGGAGACCAACTCGCCCTCGCCAAGCTCGACCGTCACCCCGAACAGTGCCTGGAAGTCGCCGTAGTGAGCATCGAGACTCTGCACCGATAGAAGGGGCGATCCTGAGGTCATTCGTCGATCCCCAGGTACACCTCCCGTATCGCTTGGCTCTTCATCACCTCGGCGGGGTCGCCTTCGATCAGGTGACGGCCAAAGTGGAGAGCGACCACCCGATCGACGACTTTCAGCAACGCGTGAAGCAGATGCTCTATCCAGATGATCGAGGTTCCCCCGGCATGGATCTGGCGGATCAGCACGACCAACTCTTCCACTTCGGGCTCGGTGAGCCCACCTGCGATCTCATCGAGCAAGAGGACCCGGGGCTTGGTCGCCAGGGCCCTCGCCAGCTCGAGCCGCTTGCGCTCGAGCAATGTCAGTGTCTCCGCCAGCCGGTTGGCCTTGTCGATGAGGCCGGTGCTCTCGAGCAGCGCCACACACCGGGCTTCGTCATCGTCCCTCCGCGCGTCGCCAAAGGCCGCGCCCACAAGCAGGTTCTCGAAGACGCTCAGTCCCCCGAAGGGCTGGGGAACCTGAAACGTCCTCCCCAGACCGGCGCGGGCGCGCCGGTAGGGCTGATCGCTGACGATCGCCATCCGCTCGAACTCGATCTCGCCCGAGTCCGGCTCGGTCGTGCCGAGGATCAGATCGAACATCGTCGTCTTACCGGCGCCATTCGGCCCGACGACACCCAGCGCCTCACCTTCGTCCAGGTGAAGGCTGAGATCGTCGATGACTTTGAGGGCGCCGTACGACTTGTTGAGGCCCCGAATCTCGAGAACGCGGCTCAAGCTGGCTCTCTCAGCCTCCGATCGGGGTGAACTCGCCGTTGGTTGGGATGTCGGGGAACTGGCTGTTGTCGACGATCGTCATGTCGTATTTGAAGTCGCCTCCCAGCTTCCACTGGCCGCCCACCAGCGGCGTCGTGCAGACGTTGGGCACAGGGTTCTTCGGTCCCGCCCCTGCCGACCAGGTCACCTGGCCAACCAAGGTGTCGAGATCGGTCGCCACCACCGCAGCCAGGACCGACTCGCGGTCGTCCACGTCCTCCGTCCGTTGGAAGACGTCGGCCGCCACCTCGAAGAGCGAGTGGCAGAAGCCGACCACCTGGGTCCACTGCCGCGAGGTGGCTGAGGTGTATGCCTCGGCGATCTGCGCGGAGGTCTCCCCGGTCAGCGAGGACTTGAACGGGTGGTAAGGGCTCCACCAGACCTCGGATGACAGACCGTCGCCGCTGTCGCCATCCAGAGCCTCGACATCGGTCGGGAACAGGAGCGCCTTTCCGATCGTCGCCGCAATCGGGCTCAGGCCCTGCTGTGCCGCCTGGGTCCAGAACGTGGCGAACTCCGGGGGAAGCGGCACACCCGTGATGATGTCGCAGTCCTCGAACGCCTGGATCTGGGCCGAGTAGTCGGTCGCCAGCTGCTCGTACAAGCCCGGGTCGATCAACTCGTAGCCGGCCCCCGCCAAAGGCTCCGGGAAGTTGGCGCTCCACGCCTGACCGTCCCCGTCGTTGGGGAACAGACCGCCCACTCGCTTGTTGGTCTCGAGCTTGTCCCACAGTGCAATGAACTGCGGGATCAAGCCCTCGAGCCCCCAGAAGTAGTGGTAGGTCCACTTGAAGCCCACACCCGAGGCCGGGTCCCCACCGCGACCAATGAACCACGGCTGCCACGGAGTGATCGCGGAAACGCAGGGGATGCCGTTGAGCTCGCATTGGTCGGCAACCGGGTTGGTGGTCTCCGGGGTCGACTCCACGACCATCAGGTCGATGGCATCATCCAAAATGAGCTCGCTGGCCACCTCGCCGGCGGTGACCGGATTCCCGGTGCTGTCCTTGGTGATGATCTGGACCGGGTGCACCTTGCCGGCGACCGAAAGGCCATCGGCGAAGATCCCGTTCACTTGAGAGATGGTGAAGTCGTCCGCCTCGCCGAAGCCGGCAAACGGGCCGGTCTTGGGTGAGACGTAGCCGATCTTGATCAAACGGCCGGCGGCGGCGGAGGTCGTGGGTGCAGCGGTTGAGCTCGTCGTCCCCACCGCTCCCGTGGTGGTCGGGGCGCCGCCGGACGTCGTCGACGACGCAGGGGCACAAGCGGCCAACAGCGCGCTCCCTCCAAGCAGGCTCACCCCGCCCAGCCCCATGTTCCGCAGGAACTGGCGCCGATTGAGGCCCTGGTTCCCGTAGTTCTCATTCGCCATGCGATCGCCCTCTCTCTCCATTCGCGGTCGGTCTCTTTCCCTCCAACGCATCTGTAAGAAGCTCCCTGATCCAGCCGGGCTCGACCGGCCTGGGGTTGTACGAAGGCGAGCTCGTGATCAGGTCTACGGCGCGCCCGAGATCTCCTGCCTCCACGCCGAGCTCGGCCAGGCTGGAAGGGGCGCCCGCTCGGGCGGCCAAGTCGAACAGGTGGCCGGCAAGGTCCTCACTGCCGAGGGCCGCGGCCGCGGCCGCCGCGGCCCCGGGGGCAAATGCGGCGTTGGCGGCCAAGGCTTGCGGCAGGATCACCGCGTTGGCGTCGCCGTGGGCAAGCCCGAAGCTCCCTCCCAACACGTGGCAGATCCGATGATGGATGGCCATGCCGACCGATGCCAGGGCGAGCCCCCCGAGCGAGGATCCATACAGGAGGAGGGAACGGCCGGTCTCTGCGTCTCCATCCACCAGCGCCAGCCCTTGGTCGAGGGTCCTCATCCCCTCCAGGGCGATAAGGGTCGTGATCGGATTCGACTCTTTGGCGTAGAGCGCCTCGACGCAGTGCGCCATCGCGTTCATGGCGCTGCCGGCGCCCACCCGGCGAGGGATCCCGACGGTGGTGGCAGGGTCGTACACGACCGCTTCAGGCTTCACTGCCACCGAGCGGCCGGTCTGCTTGATCCCGGCTTCGGTGACACCGTAAAAGGGGGTCATCTCCGAGCCCGAGTAGGTGGTGGGCACCGCCAGATGGCGCACCGGCGATACCAGGGCGATCGACTTGCCGAGCCCGATGGTCGAGCCGCCTCCGATCGAGACGACGGCGTCTACCCCGGCCGAGCGGGCTTGGGACCGGGCCTCGTCAGCCGCCTCCACCGGCACATGAGGGGGAACCCCGTCGATCCTGGCCACCACCCTCTCCCCCAGGCTCTGGGCGATCTCGTCGGCGAATGGCTTGGCCGAGCCTGATGCAATCAGCAGCACCCGTTTGGCCTCGAAGCGATCGAGCTCCGGCCCGACTTGATCCAAGGCCCCCCATCCGAACACGACCCTGGTGGGGAGCGCTTCGTAGGTGAACCCGTTCATCTTGAGTGGGCTTCCGCGGTGCGGGACTTCAACGAGCGCAGCGTCGCCAGCTCGTCGTCTGTGGGTGGGTCGGTCACAGCCAGATCGGAAGCGGCTGCCAGCGGCCAACCTGTGGCCGCTTCGACTTGCTCGACGGTCACCCCCGGATGGAGAGCGGTCAGGGTCAGCTCCCGCGTCTGAGGATCGGGGGTGAGCACACACAGGTCGGTGATGACCGAGGTCGGGCCGGCCCCCCAACAGCCAGGCCGCCCGTCCCCGTCACGACCGAAGCCAACCGAGGTGACGAAGTCGACCGCCTCGACAAATGTCCGCCGCTGGTGCTTCAGCATCACCACCACTTGCTTGGCCGCCGCCGCGATCTCCGGCGCCCCTCCCGCCCCCGGCAGGCGGGTACGGGGGCTCTCATAGGCGCCGATCACGGTGCTGTTGAGGTTCCCGAAGCGGTCGATCTGGGCGGCCGACAGAAAGCCGACATCGATCCGACCACCCTGCAGCCAGTAGCCGAATATCTCGGGGACGCTTACCACCGACACCGCGGTCTCGGCCAGGTCCCCATCCCCGATCGACAGCGGCAGCACATGCGGCTTGGCGCCGATCGTCCCTGACTCGTAGATCAGCACCAGGTCGGGGGCGTGGGTGAGGCGGGCGAGGTTGGCGGCTTCGCTTGGGAGGCCGATGCCAACGAAGCACACCATGCCATCGCGTAGGGAACGGGCCGCCGCCACGGTCATCATCTCGTCGGACGAGTAGTCCTGCAGGGGCTGGGCCAGCGCCAGGTCGCTCACCGAGACCTGCCCACGAGGGCCATGTACTCATCGTGCCCCCGGGTTGCCATCACGTACCGCTCGAGCCACTCACCGAAAAGGGCGCGATCACGCGAGATCGAATCCCATTCGAGGTAGAAGCGGTTGTCACGGGTGGAGTAGCCCTGGGCATACGACGGATGGCAGCCGCCGGGGACCTTCGCCACTGCCGAGACCACCCATGACGGCAGCACCACGAAGTTCGGGCCGCCAGGGGCGAGATCATCGACCACTTCCTCGACCGTCACGATCGCGTTGCGGGCGGCGAGGACAGCTTCTTTCTGGACGCCGGTGATCCCCCACATCCCGACATTCCCCTCACGGTCTACCTGCTGGGCGTGAATGACTGTCACATCCGGGCGGAGCGCAGCTACCGCCGCCAGCTCCTCCCCTGTGAATGGACATGCCAGGGTGGCGATGGTCTTGGTGTGGCTGGGCAGGTCGGTGCCGGTGTAGGCCCGGAGAACACCGAAGGGGAGCCCGGCGGCGCCCGCCGTGTAACGGGCCGCCATCCCGGCGTGACTGTGCTCGTCGAGCTCGAGCTGGTGGGGATGGCCGTTCTCGATCGCATCCCGCAGCCGGTGTAACGAGCCCACCCCCGGATTGCCACCCCAGGAGAACACGAGCTTCCGCACCAGGCCGGCTCCGATCAGCTGGTCGTATATGAGGTCAGGCGTCAGCCGGGCGACGGTGAGATCGCGCTTCTGCTGGCGGATGATCTCGTGGGCGGCGGCGAAAGGAATCAAATGCGTGAAGCCCTCGAGAGCGATCGTGTCACCATCGTTCACAAGGTCTGCGACCGCCTCCGAGAGCGTGCACAGCTCCGCCACGCTCAACCTCTCGGATACCAGATCGGCAGTTCGGCGTCGACGTTCACCCAAACCGACTTGGCCTGGGTGTACTCGTGCATGGCCTCGAAGCCCATCTCCCGCCCGTATCCGGACATCCCGACTCCGCCGAATGGAGAACCGGGGTTGACCCGCTTATAGCAATTCACCCAGACCATCCCCGAGCGAATGGCGCGGGCAAAGCGGTGCGCGCGGCTGAGGTCACTGGTCCACAGGCCTCCCCCCAGCCCGTACTCGACTCCGTTGGCCAATGTGAGCGCCTCCTCCTCCGAGGCAAAGGTGGTGACGGTCACGAAAGGCCCGAAGACCTCCTCGTGACAGACACGATCGTCCGGGCGGGCCTTGACGACGGTGGGCCTGACGTAGCAGCCGTTGGCCAGCTCGGGGGTGTCAGGGGCCTCACCGCCGGTGAGGACCTCGCCTCCCTCGTCGATGGCCACCTTGACGTAGGAAAGGACCCGGTCGCGGTGAGAGGGCGAGGTCAACGGCCCCATCTCGGTCGACGGGTCAAGAGGATCACCGAGCTTGATCGATTCGGACAAGGCCACGAACCGCTGGAGGAACTCATCGGCGATCCGCTCATGGATGATCAGCCGGGAACCGGCGATGCAGGCCTGGCCCTGATTGTGATAGATGGCGTAGGCCGAGCCCTGGATGGCGGCGTCGAGATCGGCATCGTCGAAGACGATGTTCGCTCCCTTGCCCCCCAGCTCCAGCTGGAGCCGTTTGAGGTTGCCGGCGGAAGCGGCCACCAAGGCGCGGCCGGTCGCGGTGGACCCGGTGAAGGAGACCTTGGCGACATCCGGATGCTCGGCGAGCCGAGCACCGACCACCCTTCCCGGCCCCGGCAGCATGTTGATCACTCCGGGGGGGAAGCCGGCTTCGGCTGCCAGCTCCACGATCCGCAGGGAGCTCAGCGGTGTGAGCTCGGCCGGCTTGTACACGACGGTGTTGCCCGCAGCCAGGGCCGGCCCCAGCTTCCAGCTGGTGAACATCAGCGGGAAGTTCCACGGGACGATCTGGCCGACCACCCCCACCGGCTCTCTCAGCACATAGTTGAGGAAGCCCTTCTCGACGGGCGGAACGGTCCCCTGATGCTTGTCGGCCATCCCTCCGAAGTACCGGAACGTGGCGGCGGTGCGCGGAACGTCGAGCCTGGTCGAGTCCCGTATCGGATGGCCGGTGTCGAGCGACTCCAACCTGGCCAGCTCGGCGGCGTTGGCCTCGATCAGCGAGGCCAACTGGAGCAACAGCTTCCCGCGCTCCATCGCCGGTGTTTCCGCCCAGCCGGGAAATGCCCGCCCGGCCGCCTCCACCGCCCGCTCGACATCGGCCTCACCGGCCTCCGCGACGTCGGCCAGTTTGCTGCCGTCATGGGGGTTGAAGACCTCGAACCGCGCGCCTGAGGCCGACTCGACGAACTCACCGTCGATAAAGAGGCGGTCTATCACCTAGTCCTCCGCTTCCGGCGGAAGCCCTGGATCAGAACTCGGCCGGGTAGTTGGGCATCTGGCCGGTGGCGATCAGCTCGGGGAGCTGTCCGTCGGCGTTCTCCCAAACCAGCAGCATCGACCTCTTGCGGGCGTAGCCCTGATGCCGGATATCGGCAGGCATGGCCGCCACGTCGCCAGGTCGCATGACGACCTTGGCCCGCACGGCCCCGGTCTCCCGGTCCTGGACGTCCCAGCGGATCTCATCGGAGAGCTGGAAGAACCACTCCACCCGGTCGTTGCCGTGGATGATCGGAAGGATGTACTCCTCGGTCGTCGGGCAGAAGAGGCTGTCCTTCGAGGCCGAGACGACCGACGGGTTCCAAGTCACATCGGAACGCGACAGGTACGCGAACAAGCTGAAGGCGCACACCTCGTCCTCGAATCCGGGTTTGGGCTCGACCACAGGCTCCTCCTGCGATACATCCTGGAAATGGGCGTTGATCGGGAAGCCCGACTCGTCGGATCGGATCTGCTCGTCCCCCGGAACCCCGACCATTCTCTTGGCGGTCACGCGGTGCCTGGTGATGGCCCGGCGGTTGTCTCCGTTCTTGTCGCCGAAGGCAGACCCGGTCTCACGGGGGGCAGCGAACGGGTCGAAGGTCTGATTGGTCCAGTCATCGAGCATCGCCTCGAACGTCGCCTTGATGTCAGGTGTGGGAAAGTTCTCGACGTGGTCGAGCTCAGCCTTGCGATAAGAGTCGTTGTACCGGCCGGCGAACAGGTCCACCGTTCCGTAGTGGTTGACCGTCCCGATCACGCCGTCGAAGTTCACGATGCCATAGAAGAACTGCCAAGCCACATCCCTCTGGAGTGCGCGCAGGAAGGCGTCGGCCGAGAGGACGTGTGACCCGGTAGGCCAGTCCACATACACGAAATACTCATCGCGCCGGAAATGGAACTCTCCGAGGCTGAACTCGCGGTAGCCCTGGGGATTGGGATCGCTGGCGAGAACCTGGGGAGCGTCTTCCAACATCGTCATTTCTGTTCTCCTTCGGATTGAAAAGTCAAACGGCGGTGATGCAGATCTCGCCCCACTTCTCGATGCTGTCGGGCGACTTCAAGGATTGGAGGACGACGACACTGGGGCGGTCGGCGTGGAACTGATATGCCCGATCGGCGGGCAGGAGCGCCATATGGCCCTTCTTGGCCCTGATCACTCCCATGGGCTGGCCGTTTGGCTCACCCTCGATCCGGCGGGATCCCTCGTCGTCCACACCGTGGACCTGGCGGGGATCGTCGAGGGTGCTCAGGCGAATCTCGACCTCACCATCCATCACCAGGGCGAACTCGTCGTGAGGGGCGCTCCTCCACTCCGAGGTGCCCTCGGCTCTGATCGCCTCGAGGACGTATTGGCGGTTCAAGCCGACGACCGTCTTCTCCCAAGGCGTGGCGGCGGATGCCACCTCGTACACATTCGAGAACGCGTAGTGCTTGGGGTCGTCGTCGATTATCTCTATCCGACCCTTCTCCCAACCATCCAGTCCGCCGAATCTGGTGACCAGCTCCAACGCGCACCTCCCCGGTTCCGCTCCCGTTTCCAGTCAGCCAAGCAAGTTCGTCTAGCGCACACTCGTCCGGATCGTGAACTACGTTAGGTAGTCGTTTTCCGCTGTGCAAGGTTCCCATTCTGCCGCGATTCTTGACCCAGATGATCCTCAGGAGTACGTTTATCGCACACTTGGGCGGTATGCGAACGCCCAACCCGGTCTGTGTATTGAGAGGGAGGCTCTAAGACATGACCACCACGGCACAATCGCCCTGGAAGCCAGGGATCCGATTCCGGGTGATGGCCACCACCCACCCAATGGCCTTCGGGCTGCTGGCCGGGATCTTGGCCACCCACATCGCCACCATCGTCGGCTTCTGGTTCCACGGCATCTTCGGACTACCGGACCTGGACTTCCCACGCTTCAACGCCTACCTGCTTTACAAGCCCGACACGAGCCTGGCCGACATGGCGGCGATCTTCGCCGCCACGACATCGACCTCGCGCCTGGTCCTCGGCTGGGTGGTCCACATGTTCACTGGGGTCGTGTTCGCCATGACCTACGTCGTCGCTATCCATCCCCGGCTGACCTGGAGGAACACCTCGGCCGGCAACCTGAGCAAGGCAATGATCTGGGGAGCGATCCTCGCGACCATCAGCGGACTTTGGTGGATCCCGGTCCTGTTCCCCGACTTCAACCCGGGGATCTTCGGTCAGAACTTCTTCGGCCTCGGCAAGGGCATCATCGCCGTGTACCTGTGGCACTTCATTTGGGCCGCCAACCTGGCCCTCTTCTACAACCCGCTCAATCCGGACGAAATCGTCGGCCTGGTCGAATAGCCGCTCGAGTCAGACGCCGCCGAAACGCGGCTCCCGTTTCTCACGGAACGCAGCCACCCCTTCGGCGGCGTCTGGACTTCCCAACGACACCGCCTGAGCCTGTACTTCGGCGGAGACGGCGACGCCAAAGGAGCTCTCGAGCGCCCCATCCAGCCCCTGCTTGGTGAACATCTGGGCGGTGGGGGAACCGGTGAGGAAGGACTCGGCCAGCTCCCGGGCCCGCGCCTGCAATGCCTCCGGCTCCACCACCTCGAGACACAAGCCGAGTGCCAGGGCCTCATCCGCTTCGACGATGCGCCCGCTCAACGCCAGCTCCTTGGCCCGTTGCGGCCCCACGATCCTCGGGAGCAACCAGGTCCCTCCAAAGTCGACGGTCAGCCCTCGGCGGACGAACAGCTCGGCAAACCTGGCCGCAGTGGACGCCACCACCATGTCACAGCCGAGTGCCAGGTTCATCCCCGCGCCCGCGGCGATCCCCCCGACCGCGGCGATCGTGGGTTTGGTGATGCGGTGCAATGCCCATGCCGCCGACCCGGCCTGCTTGGACATGCGGTGGAACTCGGCGGCTCCGGTCGTGGGATCGATGGCGGACAGGTCGGCGCCGCTGCAAAACGCACCTCCCGCCCCGGACACGATGAGTACCCGCGCAGACGAGGACTCGAAGGAATGGAAGGCGGCTTCGAGATCGGCCCATCCGCTTGGGGGGATGGCATTGCGCACCGCCGGTCGATCGAGCGTCAGCCAACGGAGCGGTCCTTCATCCTCCTGCCGCAGCCAATCGGTAGGAGTCGCCACGGGCTTCAACAGTAGCCAGCGGGGCTAGCGTCACCCCGTGGGCTTGAACCCATTCCGACCTTCCCGCACGGGCCGCCTCGACATCGTTCTCGTGGTGGCCACGGTGCTGTTGACGATGGCGGTGTTGCTGTGGGCGATGAAGGGGTGACGGTCACCGCCGTCCAGCCCTACGCGGCGAGGAAGGAGTACCGCTGTCCTGGTTGCGAGGGACTGATCCCCCCCGGCACCTTCCACCTGGTGGTGGTCCCCGCCGAAGCCCCCGAACTGCGCAGGCACTGGCACCAAGGCTGCTGGTACAAGGAGCGGCGGCGAGTGTTCGGTCGTCGGGATCAGGCGTCGCGGTACTGAAGCCCGGCCCAGGCGGCGACGACCGCCAAGATCGTCCAGGCCAGCACGACGGCCAACGCCTGACCGAACTCGGGGGTATCCCCGAGGATGTCACCCACGTTGATGACGTCGAGCGGCCCGAGCAGAGCCGCCGAGTTGATCGAGAACGAGATTCTCCGATATGGCGCCCATAGGGCGGCCAGCTGATCCACGAAGTTGAAAGCCAACCCGGCGGCGATGGCGGGGCCCACCGACCGCAGCCATGCCGCCGCCGCCAGCCCGATCGCCACCCAGGTCAGGGTTATCAGCCCTGTCTTCCAGAAGATCCCGAACCACTCCGATCCCTCGAGAGTGCCCGATCCATCGGCGATGATCGCCACTGCGATCGAGAAGGCCCCCACCGCGAGCAGCATTGCCAGCCACGATCCCGCCGTCGTCACGGAGAGGCGGGCGAACAGATGACGGGCGCGTCGACTCTCCCGGGTGAGGGCGGAGGCCCATGCGGTCGATGCGACCTCGCCCCCCAGCAGCATCGCCGCCAGGATCAATGGGAACCAGGTCTGGCCGGCCACCTGTTGAGCGCCGATCAGATAGGCACTCGGCTTCTCGACCCGAAGGGGAATGTCTTCGGCGAAGCGGGGCGCCACTAGGAAGATCAACGCGGTGAAGGCGGTGAGAACGAGCAAGATGATCAACATCACCCAAAAGACACGGCGCTTCGATATCTTGAGGATCTCCGCCTGCACCAGTCCCATCAGGGAATGCCTCCATCTGTGAGCTGGAGGAAGAAGTCTTCGAGCCGACCCTTGCGCGGTGCCACCTCCGAGGGATAGAGGCCGGCTTCACCGAGCACCCTCGAGATGTCCGCTCCGGACTCGGCGTCGACCATCAACACGCTGCCCTCCATGCGGGTGGTGAGACCGGCGCCGTTGAGTAGCTCCACCGCCCGGCGGGCGTCATCGACCACCACTCGGAAGCCGCCGCCCGCGAGGAGCGACGCCATCTCGCCCTGAGTCACCAGCTTTCCGTGGTTGATGAGCACGACATCGTCGGCCATCTCCTCGACGTCGGCCAGATCGTGGCTGGAGACCACCACGCTCTTGCCATGAGCGGCTAGCTCCCGGAGCAGACGCTTGAACTGGACCTGCCCGGCTGGGTCGAGACCATCGAGCGGCTCGTCCAACAGAAGAAGATCAGGGTCGCCCAGCAGCGCCGCTGCCAGAGCGAGGCGCTGACGCATTCCCTTCGAGTAGCCGTCGATCCGCCGCCCGCCGTCGGCCGCCAGCCCAACCAGCTCGAGCATCGAACCGATCCGATCCCAACCCCGGCCGAGGGTGTAGGCCGCAACTCGCAAGTTGTCGCGACCGGACAAACCTTTGATCAAGCCCGGTTCCTCTACGACGGCACCAAGTCGCTTGACAAGGGCTGGGGTGTCCTTGCCGACCTCCATCCCCAGCACCGTCATGTGTCCGGCGTCGGGATGGGTCAGGCCCAGCAGTGCGCGGAACGTGGTGGTCTTGCCGGCGCCGTTGGGGCCAAGGAATCCGGTAATCCGCCCGGGCGCGGCATCGAAGTCGAGCCCGTCGAGGGCGACGGTCTTGCCGTAGGCCTTGCGCAGCCCGGTCACTTTGATGGCCGTTGCCGCTCCTTCAGGCTGCATCCGCCACCCAGTGGAGATCGACGCCGGCTCGGTCGAAGCGGACCGCGATCAGGTCGACCCGCCGGCAGCCGAGATCGCGGGCGAGACGTCGGACCTGGATCGCCTTGGCATGGTCGAACGCCGCCAGCGGATCTGCCTCGATCGGCCCTCCGGGGCTTGAGACCGAGCGCACCTCCACCACCACCCGCTGTCCACCGAGCCTGGCCACGAGGTCGACCTCGCCCCGCCCGACCCGAACGTTGCGGGCCTCGACCTTCCCCCCCCGTGCCTCGATCAACCGGGCGGCAAGGTCCTCTGCCAGACGCCCCTGGGTTGCGCGGTGGTCGCCACTCACCAGTTGTCGCTCACGAGCTGCTGCTCACAGGGGCAGACCGGGCTCGACCTGCTCGATGTTGAAGTCACGAAAGGTGAGGACCCTCACCTTCTGGAGGAATCGGGAGTTGCGCCACATGTCCCAGACCCAGGCATCCTCCAACTCGATCTCGAAGAATGCGCTGCCCGAGGCCTCGCGCCGGCTGACGTCGACCTTGTTGGCGAGATAGAGACGGCGGTCCGTCTCCACGACATATTTGAACATCGGCTGCACGTCGCGGTACTCGCGATAGATCTGCAGCTCGACCTCTGTCTCGTAGCGCTCCAGGTCTTCGTTCATCAGCGGTTCGATGCTACCTCGGAGGGGCGGTTGCCCAACCCCTACTGCTGCTCATCGATGCCACCGATCCTCGCCAGTGGCCAGATGCGGAAGATGGCCTTGCCCACCAGATCCTCGAGCGGGATCGGCCCGAACCGGCGGCTGTCGTAGCTCTGATCACGGTTGTCACCCATCACGAACACGTATCCCTCCGGGACCTTCTCTGGCGGGCGGTCCTCCATTTGCACGTCCTCGGGCAGGTAGGGCTCGTCGACCAGCTCTCCGTTGACGACGAGCTTGCCACCTTCGATCGAAACGGTGTCCCCGCCCAACGCCACCACCCGCTTGATGAAGTCCTCGGCGGAGGCGGCCCTGATTCCGAGAGCTTCCAACACGGTGCGCACCACCGTTTCCGGGACCGACTCCTCGTCATCGGTGATGGAGAAGGGGCTGAGGAAGACAACGATGTCTCCTCGCTCGGGATCGCCGAAGCGATAGGACAGCTTCGACACCATCACCCGATCGTTCACCTCGATGGTCGGCAGCATCGACTCCGACGGGATGTAGAAGGGCTGGAAGAGAAAGGTCTTGATGAGGACCGCCACCGCCAGCGCGGCGATCAGGAGCAGCGGCAGCTCGAGCCAGAACGGAGGCGGGCTCTTGGCGTGGCGATGACGCCCGGTCTCGGTGACCGTGTCGGTGCTCAGTCCCGCAGCTCCTTGATGCGGGCGGCTTTGCCGACCCGATCGCGGAGGTAGTAGAGCTTGGCCCGGCGCACATCACCGCGGCGCACCACGTCCAGCTTGGAGATGATCGGGGCGTGCACGGGGAAGACCCGCTCGACTCCGACTCCGAAGCTGATCTTGCGAACTGTGAACGTCTCGCTCAACCCTCCGCCGTCGCGGGCGATCACGACCCCCTCGAACACCTGCACCCGCTCGCGGTTGCC
Organism: Acidimicrobiia bacterium; assembly: GCA_036555105.1. Taxonomy (GTDB): domain Bacteria; phylum Actinomycetota; class Acidimicrobiia; order Spongiisociales; family ZC4RG35; genus DATBMA01. Next base: position 8,509 of record DATBMA010000092.1, on the reverse strand, counting down.
CTCAACGACCCGCACGTGGACCTTGACGGTGTCGCCCGGCCTGAAATCGGGGAGGTCGGTGCGGACGTGCGCGCTCTCGACCGCGTTGAGCTTGTTCATGGGGACGGGCTCCTTGGAGAAATGAGGCCGGCGGGAACGCCATTGTATCAGTCGGCGGCCGGATCACCTTCGCCGTGGTCGGGCCCAATGAGGTCGGGGCGGCGCCGGCGGGTTCGCTCGATCCGCTGCGCCTGCCGCCATCGATCGATGCGGGCATGGTCCCCGCTGAGGAGCACCTCTGGCACCTCCCACCCGCGAAACGAAGCCGGCCGGGTGTACTGGGGATGTTCGAGCAGCCCATCCCTGAAGGACTCGTGCACGATCGACTCCGGGTTGCCAACCACGCCGGGTAGGAGCCGGGCGATGCCCTCGATGACCGCGGCGGCGGCCGCTTCTGCCCCGGGCAGGACGAAGTCGCCAAGCGACACCTCCTCGTCCACCAGGTGCTCGGCCACCCGCTCGTCGATCCCCTCGTAGCGGCCGCAAATCAGCGCGAGATGCGGGAGTGACGCCCAACGATCGAGGGTGGCCTGATCGAGGGGACGGCCCACGGGGGTGAGGAGCACTCGAAGGCTGGGGCCCAGCTCGTCAATGGCCTCCGCCAGCGGCTCGATCATCATCACCATCCCCGCTCCACCCCCGAAGGGTGCATCGTCGATCTGGCGGTGGGCCCCGAGGCCGTGCTCCCGCAGGTCCACCAGTTCCACCGCGAGGGCACCCGTCTCGATGGCGCGGGCGACCACCGACGTGCTCAGCACCCCCTCGAACCAGCCGGGGAAGATGGTGATGACGCTGATCCGCACCGGCCCTCAGTCCGAACGGAGGTCGCGAGGAAGGCCGAGCAGGCGCTCGGCGATGATGTTGCGCTGGATCGGATCGGTCCCCCCGCCGACCCGCAAGCCGGGTGTGCCGAGGAAGGCCGCCTGCCACTCTCCGTCTTGTGGGGAGTCTGCCCCGGCCAGCATCCCCTCTGCCCCTAGGAGGTCCACCGCCTGCTCGTACAGCTCACTCAGCATGGTCGTGCCGACCAGTTTGTTCAACGAGCCCTCCGGCCCCGGGCTGTTCCCCCTCCCCAGCGCCGTCAGCCTGCGCATCGCCGCGTAGGAAAGGATGCGGTCGGTGATCCAGATGCGCACCCATTCATCTCGCCTGCGCCGATCAAGCCGGTGGGGGCCCCCGGTCAGCAACCGGCGGAGGGCCTCGACCATCGGGCCTCCGGCGAACGAAGCCGCGGTGCGCTCGAACATGAAGGTCGTGATCACCACCCTCCACCCATCGCCCACATCCCCCACCCGGTTGGAGTCGGGGACTCGGACCCGGTCGAGGAAGACCTGGCTGAAGTTGGCGGCGCCCGTCATCTGGCGGATTCGCCTCACCTCCACCGCCGGGTCCTTCATGTCGATGATGAAGGCGCTGAGGCCGCGGTGCGGGTCGGCCGCGGGATCGGTGCGGGCGATGCACAGTCCCAGGTCGCTGTGGTGGGCGAAGGTGGTCCATACCTTCTCGCCTTCCAGCATCCATTCCTCTCCATCCCGGCTCGCCCGAGTGGCGAGGCCGGCCAAGTCGGATCCCGCCCCCGGCTCACTGAACAGCTGGCACCAGACCTCCTCGCCGGAGAGCAGGCTGGGCACGAAGCGTTGCTTCTGATCCTCATCCCCGAGGAGCAAGAGAGCCGGCCCGCACCAGCCGAGGCCGACCGCCAAGGCGTCACGGGGCACGTCGAAGTGTGACTCCTCGTCGTCGAAGATCAGTTGCTCGATCTCGGTGCCGCCCCTGCCTCCGTAGGCGCGGGGCCAGGCCACTCCCGCCCAGCCGGCGTCGTACTTGCGTCGCTGCCAAGCCCTGGCCTCGGCCAGCTTGCGCTCCTCGTCCTCCTCGCTCCACTCGGCGACGATGGCCGACGGCGCGATCGGAGGGTTGGACGGCCGCGCGGCGTTGGCCTCGAGCCATTTGACGGCCTCGGCTCTGAAGGCGGCTTCTTCCGGCGAGTCGACGGGTCTCAAGCCCGTTGAAAGTACCAGCCGCCCACGGGGACGGGGCTAGAGCCGATTGACCCTGATGTCGCCCGATACGGTCTTCAGTCGCAGCCGCACCGTCTTTTTCGGCTCCTGGGACACCGGAGCCCGTTCGGGCATCGACAGATCACCACTCAAGGTGCTGATCTCGGCTTCAACCCGCTGACCGCCAGGAATCCCCACGACCAGATCGCCCGACATCGAGCTGATGGCAATGCTGTTGCCGAGGCAGCGGTCTACCCGCACGTCGCCCGAGGCCGTCCGGACTTCGGCCGTTCCCTCCAGGGTCCCCACCCACAGGTCACCTGAGGCGAGACTGGCTTGAACCTCCCCACCGGCCCGTTCGATCCTGACGTCTCCAGAAGCCGAGTTGATCTGGGTGTCGCCGGCGCATTCGCGCACGTCGACATCGCCCGACGCCGACTTGAACTCGAGTGAGCCAACCTCATGCAGACGAGCGTCGCCTGACGCGGTGCGAATCATGACCCGGTTGAGCTGCTGGGAGACGTCGATATCCAGGGAGGCAGCCGCGACCGACAGGTCCGAATCGTTCGGGCATTTGACCCGGATCACCACTGAGGACCCCCGCCGGAGGATTCGGGTGTCGTGAGGCTCGACGATGGCGATCGTGTCGCCCAGGTGCTCGACCACGATGCGATCGGCATCCCGGCCGGTCACCTCGACTTCCACCACTCCCTCATCGCCGCCCGCGACGTGGAGACGCCCAGACGAGACCCGGAGCTCGATGTGAGGAGGGTTCTCTACTTCAAACCGGCGAACAGTCATATGTCGAAGGTCTCCGAGACTCTGCGCCCGCTCTGCTCCCTGACCCTTGCTTTGCCCGAGAGCGTCTTCACCACCCAGGTGTTGACCGACTCGCCCGATTGAGCTGCCGCCGTCTCCACGACCTCCTTGATCGAGGGCGGGAGCCGGAGGGTCAAGCGCGCCACCAGGTCCTCGTCGGTGATGACCGACTCGCTCTGCTCGGAGGTGACCCGAATCGAAGGCTCCCCCTCGGAAAGGACCACCTCCACCCGATGACCCGGGAGCTGGGATCCGACCTCCTCAACCGCCTGCTGGACGATGGACATGGCCGCTTCCTTGAAGGTGGGCGTCAAGACACCCAGCAGCGCCCGCCCGGCCTCTTCCATGGCCGGGTCGGACGCCACCAGGGCCAGCTGGGCCTCGATTGAACGCTCCAACCCGTCCAATACCGATGCCAGCTGCACGTCAGCTCCTCACCTGATGTGAGTCCAGGTGTGGGTTGCGGGACTCTCTCTTGGGCTTGGTCACCCCGATGAAGCGGTGCGCCTGCAACGCCTCCAGGCTGTATGTGCTGCCTCCCAACATCTCACCTCTCCCTTCGACCTGCCTCGACCATGATGTCGGGCTGGTGACGACTTGACAGCATGATGATGTCATAGTGACATCACTTTGTCAAGGGGTGAATCGAGAAATCTTCTGGCATAGGCCCGGCCGCTCCGTATGGTCCCGCCGTGATGAGGAGCCCGGCGCCGGCCATCGCCCTCTTCCTCGCCCTGCTGGCGGCCTGTTCCGCCCCGGCGGTCACCGCCACTTCCGGCGGGCCCACTGCCACCACTCCCCCGGTTTCCGTCTGCCTTGGTGGTCAGGAAGTCGACGCCGGTGGGATGGACATCGCCGGCAACGGCGGGTCGCCAGGGGACCGGCTGGCATCGATCGACCGAGAGGGGGATGAATCCTGCGAGAGGTTCCGTCTCCTGTTCGAAGCGGTGGACGGGGCCACCCCGGCCGGACTTGGCACGGTCAGGGCAGAGATCATCGAGGGGGCGGGGGTGGTGAGGGTTCACCTCCCGGTCAAGTCGACCGCCACCACAGACCTCGAGGTCGGCAGCAGTTTGGTGGACTCGGTCTACGTGTTCAGAGAGCCCGACGGCAACCTTGCCGCCGACTTCCTGCTGGCGTCGGCTGCCCGGGCCGGCATCCAGCGAAGTGGGACCGACCTCTCATTGTCCTTCGAACCTGGAGGCGAGCCGCCCGCGGGATCACCGACCGTGACCAACCAAACGGTGGTCATCTCGCCGCTGCCTGGGACGGTCGGCGCCACGTTCGACGTGACCGGGTATGCCCGCCCATTCGAGGCAACGGTGAACATCGTGTTGCAACAGGATGGGGCGACGGTTCTAGAGACAGTGGCCACTGCCAACGACTGGAGCGAGACTTGGGGCTGGTTCTCGGCTTCGGTGGAGAGCCCGGTGCAAGGGCTCGCCACCTTGTTCGTCGGGAGCTACTCCCCCGTCGACGGCAGCTTCGAAGGGGCCGAGGTCCCGCTCGAGGTCACATCGGGCTGAGGAAACAGCCCGGGGATGGGATCGAGCACCAGGTACCCCTTCTCGACCTCGACCTCGGTCACGAGCGCCCTCACCAGCGGTACGTGGGTCGAGCGCCCCCGGTTGGTCACCACGATGCGATCTTGGGTGTCGCCGAGCTCGACGTCAGTGACAACCCCGAGGATCGCTCCGTCGATGGCGCGAGCCTCCAGCCCGATCAACGCCTCCGGCCAGAACTCGTCCTCCCCGAGTGGGCGGCGCTCGGATCGGCTCACATAGAGCTCGCTCCCCTGCAACTGCTCGGCCTGCGACCTGTCCACGACCTCGTGAAAGAGGATCAGCGAGCCCTTCGGCCCGGGCCGGGCAGCTCGCACGGTCAACTCGTCGCCGAGTTTGGTCATCAGCACCGAGCCGGGCTGGAACCGCCCCGGTTCATCGGACTCGGGATTGAGCACCATCCATCCGTCGACCCCGTGGGCCCGGCCCAGGGTCCCGACCAGCACCTGATCCTGGCCAGGGCTCGACGGCTCCATCAAACCTCAGTCGACGATGTCGACTACCGCCGAAATGCCTTCCTCGTCGGCCGCCACCTGTGCGACAACTCTTATGGCGCGCGCCACCCGTCCTCGCCGGCCGATCACCCGCCCCATGTCCTTCTTGGCCGCCCGTACCTCCGCCAGCACCTCATCGGGGCCTTGCTGGATCATGGTCACCGATACCTGATCGGGCTCGTCCACGATCGAGCGCACCACATAGCCGAGAACTCCCTCGAGTATCTGCCCGCCGGCCACGATCAGGCCTTGCCCGTCTCGACCACGTGGATCTCACCAGTGGCCACCTTGAGCCGAGACAGCGCTCCGGAGATCTCGAGCAGCTTGCGGACGGCTTCGGTGGGCTGGGCACCCTTGCGCAGCCACTCCACTGCCTTGTCGTTGTCGATCTCCACGACCGAAGGCTCCCGGCGAGGGTCGTAGCGGCCCACCTGCTCCAGATAGCGGCCATCGCGGGGGGCGCGCCCGTCGATCACAACCACTCGGTATCCCGGCTGCTTGGTCTTGCCGGTCCGCATCAAACGCATCTTCACGGCCACTGCTTCACCTCTTGCGACTCTTCTTCGGTCTGGTCGTGCCGGGGCGGCCTGCCCCGGCCGGCACCTTGCCAAGGCGGGGCATTCCCCGGCCTCCCGCCATGCTCTTCATCATCTGTTGGGCATCGGCGAACTGCTTGAGCAGCCGGTTCACGTCCTGGGGGGATGACCCCGACCCATTGGCGATCCGGCGCTTGCGACTGCCGCCGATGATCTTCGGGTTCCGGCGTTCCTCGGGGGTCATCGACCTGATGATCGCCTCGACCCTGGCCAGGGCACGGTCGTCAATGTCGACCTCGCCGAGCGCTCCAGCGCCCGGAAGCATAGCAATGAGGTCTTTTAGTGGCCCCATCCGCTTCAGCATCTGGAACTGCTGCAGGAAGTCCTCCAGTGAGAAGGAGCCCTTCTCCATCTTCTTCGCCGCCGCCTCTGCTTCTTCCTGGTCGAAGGTCTGCTCCGCCTTCTCGATCAGGCTGAGGACGTCGCCCATCCCCAGGATGCGGCTGGCCATTCGCTCGGGGTGGAATGGCTCCAGGGCCTCCAAGCCCTCCCCCACTCCGACGAACTTGATCGGCTGGCCAGTCACCTCCCGGACCGAGATCGCCGCGCCTCCCCTGGCGTCGCCGTCGAGCTTGGTGAGTACGAGGCCGGTGATGCCTACCTCGGCGGCGAAGCCGCGGGCAACCGCGACGGCCTCCTGGCCAGTCATGGCGTCCACCACCAGCAGGATCTCGCCGGGCTCGGCGGCCGCGGCAACGTCGCTCAGCTCGCGCATCAGTTCCCGGTCGATCTGCAGTCGCCCGGCGGTGTCGATGATGATGGCGTCGTGCCCGGCTCGGGTGGCGTCGCGAATCGCCGTCCGCACCAACCTGGCCGGACGTGAACCGCGATCGGTGAATACCGGCACGCCCAACCGCCCGCCCAAGGTCTCAAGCTGGTCGATGGCGGCTGGTCGTTGCAGGTCGGCCGCCACCAAGGCGGGGCGCTTGCCTTCCTCCTGCAGCAGGCGGGCCAGCTTGGCGGCGGTGGTGGTCTTGCCCGAGCCCTGCAGCCCGGTGACCATTATCACGAGGGGAGGAGCCGTCCTTGCCAGCGGCACGACCTCACGGCCAAGTGTGTCGATCAACTCCTCGTTGACGATCTTTATCACCTGACGCCCGGGGGTGAGGCTCGACTGCACCTCCGCTCCGAGTGCCCTCTCCCGAATACGTGAGGTGAGAGAGGTCACCACGTCGACATTGACGTCTGCCTCCAGCAAGGCGGTGCGCACCTCCGCCAGCGCCTGGTCGACCTCGGCGGCGCCCAGGCGACCGCGCCCGCGCAGGCGGTCGAATGTGCGATTGAGCTGGGAGGTGAGCGACTCGAACATTGCCCGTGAGGGGGAGGAAGAGAGGGAATCGTAGCGGGACCGGGTCTGCCGCTTCCAGGTCGTGAGTCGAGCCACCCTGGTTGATCCCGCGCCGTCGTGCCAGCTGTGCCGGACTCATGACCGCGGGCACCGGCTTCGAGCCTGGCGGCCATCCACGAGCCGTGACCGCACATTGGCGCGGCATAGCCAGCTTGGCCCGGCGCCTGCGTGTACCTTTCCGCCCCGTGACCGACCCGTCCGTATCTCACGAACTAGCACAACTGGTCGCCATCGCCGAAGGCCCGGTGACCGTGGCCAATGCGGCATCGGTCCTGGGACGGGAGCCCCGCGAGATCCTCGAGGCGGTAGAGAGCCTCACCGCCGAGGGCACCATCGTCGACGAGACCGCCGGCCTGACGGCTGCGGCCGGGTTGCCGATGCCGAGCCCGAGCCGGCATGCCTATCTCGCCGGGGCGTTGGCCGACCTCCTGGAGTCTCAGGGTGGCGATGCCGGCCGCATCGGCAAGCTGCTGGTGGCGGCCGGGCGGCCCCAAGAAGGCTTCAGCCGCCTCAGCGGAGCAGTGCTCGACCATGGCCACACGCGTGGCGATGCCGAGCGCCTCCACCTGGCCGACGCCGCCGTGGCCGCGGCCGCCGCCGCCCGGATCGAGGCAGGCCCGACTGAAGGCAGGCTCAGGCTGGCAAGGGCACGACTGCTCCGTGGGGTAGGGAGGTCAGAGGAGGCGGCAGCCGACCTGACCGTCGCGGTGAAGCGGCTCGAAGGAGCCGAGAAGGTGGACGCCCTCGCCTTCTCGGCTGCGATCGCCGACGACCGCCAGCATCCTCAGGAGGCGGAGGTTTGGGTTGCGCTGGCGGAGGAGGCCGCCGTGATGGCGGGGGAACAGGCCAAATTGGGATCGGTCCTCACATTCCATGGCCGGGAACTGTCGAGGATCGGATTCGCCGAGGAAGCCGATGCCGCCCTGGCCAAGGGCAACGCCCTCATCGAGGAGCACGGAAATCCGGCCCAGCGCTTCTACGGGCGGATGAACCGCGCCTGGGTCGAGCTCGACCGCGGAGAGCCGAGGCGGGCGGAGGCCGACTTCGCCGAGCTGCGCGACCGGGCCCTGGAGCTCGAGGGAGAGGCGTCGCTGGCAGACAAAGAGGCCTACCTTGCCAGGGCTCTGTTCGGGCAGGGCCGAGCCGATGAGGCCATGGCCAGCCTGGAGGCGGCCGAAAGCCGGGCCACCGCGACCGGAGCAATCGCCCCCGCCTTCATCGCCGCCCTCGCCCGCGCCGAGGGTGGGCTGCAATTCGGCCGCTACGAGGAAGCCCTGGCAGGGGCGGACAAGGCCTTGGAGATAACGAGTGCCCATCTGCCGGCCTGGAACAACGTGGCCGGATACCTCCGGGCCCGCAGCCTGGCCGAGTTGGGAAGAACGGAGGAGGCGCGGGCTGCCTTGGCTGAGGCGAGGATGGCCACGCCGCCAGGGGTGGATGGATGGAGGTGGCGGGCCCGGATCCGCGAGCTCGAGATGGAGCTCGGGACCGGGGCCTGGCCCCAACGCGAGGCCGAGGACCTGACCGACGAGTTGCTCCACTCCCGCTTCTACGGCCCGGCCGCCGAGTTGATGACCGTCCGCGCCTCGCGGGAGAAGGATCCCGAGCTGGCCGCCCTGGCGGCGGCGCTGGCATTGCGGGTGGGCAACCC
>DATBMA010000088.1:0-65900 GCA_036555105.1 Acidimicrobiia bacterium | reverse complement strand
TTGAGACTCAAGACGAGAGACTCATGACTCCGGGTAGGGGACGCCCGTTCTCGCGTGGCAGTCGTAACCGTTGGGGTTCTTGCCCAGGTACTGCTGGTGGTAACCCTCGGCGTAATAGAACTCGGGGGCTTCCCCGATCTCAGTTGTGATCTGGCCGAAGCCGCGGCTGGTCAGCGCCTCCTGGTAGCGGTCGCGGGATCGCTTGGCCGTTTCCAGTTGCGCGTCGCTGGTCGTATAGATAGCCGACCGGTACTGAGTGCCGACGTCGTTGCCCTGCCTCATGCCCTGGGTCGGGTCATGCACCTCCCAGAACACCCTGAGCAATTCCTCATAGGAGACTCGGGCCGGATCGAACACCACGAGCACCGCCTCGGTGTGGCCGGTCCTGCCTGAGCAGACCTCCTCGTAGGTTGGATTGGGAGTCAGCCCCCCGGCATAGCCCACCGCGGTGGTCACCACGCCCGGCGTCTGCCAGAAACGGCGCTCCGCCCCCCAGAAGCAGCCGAGGCCGAAGACGGCCTGATCTGTCCCCTCAGGGAACGGCGGGGTGATCTTGCTGCCGTTCACGAAGTGGGTCTCGTCGAACTTCATACGATCGGGCCGGCCGGCTAGGGCATCGGCCGGATCCGGCAACTGCTGCTTGGACTTGAAGGACCACATTTCGCTACCTCCGGATGGGATTCAGGCTACGGGTCTATCAACACCTGCGGCCAGGGTTTTGGTCCCATCACCCGATTCGTTGTGGCGGTGGAGGCATGCCGGCGCCCCCAGCCCCCAGCCCCCAGCCCCCAGCCCCCAGCCCCCAAGGCATTCTGTTGCTCCGGGCCGATGGCCCTGTACCTATTTCCCCTCGGCACCCCGCCCCGGGTACCCTGCCGCCGAGTCATGGGCCTCCGCAGGGCGCTGGCCGCCTCCCTCGTCGTCGTCTTCTCAACCTCACTCTCGAGCCTGGCTCTGGCCGCGAGCGAGGATGACAGCGTCTCCCAGACCGGAGCCGACAAAGAGGCCGCCGACCGGCTGGTGACAGCTGCAGTGGCAGAGCGGGACGAGCTCGAGAGCCAGCTGATGGAAGCCCTCGACCACTACCAGCAGCTTGGCTTGGAGCTGGCCGCGGCCTCGAGCGATCTCGACCGGGTCCAGCGCCGCCTCACCGAGACCGGCCTGGAGATCAACCTTTCAACGGAGCGGCTCGGCGACCGGGCCGCCGACGCCTACATGCAGGCTCTGTCCAACCCCTCCTCGGTCGTTTGGGTGGCCAACAACCTCGAAGATGCCATGGTCGTCGGCCGGACCCTCGAGGTGCTGGCCGGGGATGAGCAGGACACCCTCGATCAACTCACCCTCGCACGACACGACCTGAACTCTCTCCAGACCCTGTACACGGCGGCACTGGTCAAGGTCGAGTCGGCAAGGCAAGCGGTTGAAGCCGAGGCCGACCACCTCCAGGTCCTGTTCGACCGGGCAGACCAAGGTGTGGCATCTGCCATCGCTGCCGCCAGGGACGCCGACCGCCGGTATCGGGACGCCTTGGACGCCGCCGCCCTGGCCAAGGCCAAAGCCGAGGCCGAGGAACGCGAGAGCCAGAAGACCACCACCACGACGACCAGGCCCGCCACCCAGCAGACCACGACTTCGACCACCTCCCGGCCCCCGGCCGGAACCACCACTACCACCTCCGGCAACCCTCCCGACCGGACGTTCCGGCCGTCTGTCGAGCGGTGGAGACAGCTGGTGGCCGCCTACTTCCCGGCCTCCCGAGTGAACGAGGCCCTGGCCGTGATCGACTGTGAGAGCCGGGGAGACCCGGAGGCGTACAACCCCTCGAGCGGCGCTGCGGGCCTCTTCCAGTTCCTGCCCGGAACCTGGGCGGTCGCCTCGGTGAAGGCCGGCTTCACCGGTGCAAGCGTCTTCGAGCCCGAGGCCAACATCGCCTCCGCCGACTGGCTGACCTACTACTACCAGTCCCGTGGCAAGCCCTACTGGGCTGCCTGGAACTGCCAGCCCTGAACCGGCCCGCCACCGACCCGGCTTCTCTGGCGCTCCCCGACGAGGGTGCCCGGGTGGTTGGGGAAGGTGTCGAGTTCGCCGTCCATGCTCCGTACGCGGACTCGGTCGACGTCTGCCTGTTCGATGAAGGGCGCGAGGTCCGCCTCACCCTGCCCCAACGATCCGGGTCCCTGCACTACGGCCTGGTCGAGCCGGCCGGGCCTGGAACTATCTACGGCTTCAGGGCCAATGGCCTTTGGGCACCGGATCAAGGGATCTTCACCAACCCGGCCAAGCTCCTGCTCGATCCGTACGCGCGGCGGATCACCGGGACGCTGAGCCCAGGCCCCGAGCTCGTGACTCATAGGCCCAGGGCCGAGGACCGGCCGGACCTGCGGGACAACTCGCATCTGGTGCCCCGCTCCGTGGTGGTGGACGATCAGTTCGACTGGGAAGGCGACCGCCCACCTCTGACGGCATGGGCCGACACGGTGATCTACGAGGCCCACGTGCGCGGGCTGACCCTTCGCCATCCGGCGGTGGAGGATTCGGGTCGAGGAACGTACAGAGGATTGGCCAGCCGGCCGGTCGTCGAGCACCTGCGGGCGCTCGGCATCACCGCCGTTGAATTGATGCCAACCCAACGATTCCTCACCGAAGCCTGGCTCACCCAGCGCGGGCTCGCCAACTACTGGGGCTACGCCACCGTCGGCTTCTTCGCCCCCCACGAGGACCACGCTGCCGGCGACCCCATCACCGAGTTCCGGGCCATGGTCAAGGCGCTTCACTCCGCCGACATCGAGGTGCTCCTCGATGTCGTCTACAACCACACCGCCGAGGGCAACCACCAAGGTGCAACCTTGTGCTTCCGCGGGCTCGACAACCCCGGCTTTTACCGGCTCGACCCCGAGCGGGCGAGTCGCTACGTGGACTGGACCGGGACGGGTAACACGGTCGACCTCACATCACCCTGGGCACTGCAGATAGTGATGGACAGCCTTCGCTTCTGGGTGGAAGACATGCACGTCGATGGGTTCCGCTTCGACCTGGCCCCGGTCATGGGCCGAATCGAGGCGGCATTCACGACCGCGGCAGGCTTCTTCAAGGCCTTGCATCAGGACCCGACCCTCCGCCGGGTCAAGCTGATCGCGGAGCCTTGGGACATGGGCCCGGACGGATATCTGCTCGGTGGGTTTCCCTCCGGGTGGTCCGAGTGGAATGGTCGCTTCCGCGATCGGGTCCGCGACTGCTGGCGCGGCTCGGGCTCGCCGGGAGATCTGATCGCTTCGATGAGTGGAAGCCCAGACGTCTTCCCACAACGAGGCTCGGACGCCTCCGTCAACTACGTGGCTTGCCACGACGGCTTCACGTTGGCCGACACCGTCTCCTACGACCGGAAGGCCAACCTGGCCAACGGCGAGCACAACCGCGATGGCTCCGAAGACAACCGCAGTTGGAACGGCGGCCACGAGGGCGAGACCTCGGATCCGGGAATCCTCGACAACAGGCGCAGACGGGCCAGGGCAATGCTGGCAACCGTGTTCATCGCGTCAGGGGTGCCGATGCTGTTGGCCGGCGATGAGCTCGGGAGGACTCAACGCGGCAACAACAACGCGTATTGCCAGGACAACGGGATCTCATGGGTGGATTGGGAGCAAATGGACTGGGACTTGACCGCCTTCGTCCAGGAGCTGTCCGCCATGCGGCGCAAGCTCGGCCTGGGTTCTCATCGGCCCAGCGAGGTCTTCGCGGCCGACGGGAGCCAAGTAGACGAGCACGGCTCCACCGCGCTCACCTTCATGTGGGCAGACACCGCGCTTGCCCTTGTGAATGCCACGGCGGAGGTGGTGGAGTTCGCCGTCCCGCTGCCGCTCTCCGACGCTCAGTGGACTGTGGCATTCGACTCGGCTTCAGAGCTCGAACCAGGGTCGCTGGTGGGCTCGATCAAGCTGGGGCCGTGGACCGTCTCCCTGGCCACGCCCCGACCGGCCTAGCCGGCCCCTGCCTAGGGGGCAGTGGTGGTGGTGGTGGTGGTGATGATGATCGTACCGGCCGGCCCGCCCCCACCACCGGAACCGCCGCCGGAACCGCCGCCGGCCCAGCCTCCGCCCGGGTTCTCCACGGTCGGGGCGTTCTGGACATCGTTCGCCACCCCATCCCAGGTGGCACCCACCCCGCCGCCGAAGAACTGAAGGGCGGCGAACGCCAGCAAGGCGATGAAGATGAGCACGATCGCAGCCTCAACGACGACCGCGCCCCGACTCGACTTAAGCGCCCCGCGAACCAATAGGCCTCCCAGCCGTCAAACCCGAAACTAGTCCTATTCCGGCGCTTCTGGATAAGCCGAACGGCTCATACCGGCTCGGTGATGACTTCGCCCTTCGCAATGGCCACCACTCCGCCGCCGCTCACGGTGAAGCGGGCTCGGTCGCGTTCGGGGTCGACCCCGATCTGGGCACCTCCGGGCACTTCGACGTTCTTGTCGATGACAACGCCGCGCAACACGGCATCTGGTCCAACCACCACGTCGTCGAGGAGGATGCATCTCTCTACCAGGGCTCCCGGCTCCACCCTCACCCCGGGAGAAAGGACCGAGCTTCGGACGTAACCGCCTGAGAGGATCACCCCGTTGGAGAGAATCGAGTCGGCCACCTGCCCCGCCCCGTGCTCGGCGACCGCGACGACCTTGGCCGGTGGGTCGAGGCGGCTCGCCGTGTAGATCGGCCACTCCTGGTTGTAGAGGTTGAAGATCGGCTCGGTGGCGACAAGGTCGAGATGCGCGTCGAAGTAGGAATCGAGGGTCCCCACATCGCGCCAGTAGCCGCGCTCGCGATCGGTCACCCCGGGGACGTCGTTGGCGGTGAAGTCGTAGACATGAGCAACGCCGTCCTGCACCATCCGCGGGAGAAGGTTTCCCCCGATGTCATGCCGCGAGGTGTCGTCGGCTGCATCCAGGGCGAGGTACTCCAGCAGGAGGTCGGTCTCGAACAGGTAGTTGCCCATCGACACCAGGGCCTCGTCGGGGTTGTCCGGGGTGGACGGCGGGTCGTCCGGCTTCTCGAGAAAGCTCTCGATCCTGGTGGTCTCGCCGCGGGCGATCACCCCGAACTGGCTCGCCTGGGAGACGGGAACGCGGATTCCGGCGATGGTGGCCCCGGCGTCGGTGTCGAGATGCTGGGCAAGCATCTGGGAGGGGTCCATGCGGTAGATGTGATCGGCCCCAAATACGAACACGTAGTCAGGGGCTTCGTCATCGACCAGGTTGACGTTCTGGAAGAGGGCGTCGGCAGATCCCAGGAACCAACGCTCTCCCCGGCGCATCTGAGCGGGAACCGAAGTGACGTAGTTGCCGAGCATCGTCGACATTCGCCAGGTTCGGGAGATATGCACGTTGAGGCTGTGGCTCTTGTACTGGGTCAGCACGACGATCTGGCGAAACCCGCCGTTGACCAGATTGGAGAGGGCGAAGTCGATGAGGCGGTAGTGGCCGCCAAAGGGAACCGCCGGCTTCGCCCGGTCACGAGTCAACGGCATCAGCCGCTTTCCTTCACCTCCGGCGAGGACGATCGAGAGCACATGGTGACGGTCGACGGCCTTCATCGCGGATCCATCGGCACCATGAACGATATTGACAATGGCGCGATCTGGAGGACCAGTGACTGCTGCTGTCCGTGCATGGGCTCCGCCTCTGTCTGCATTGGGCCCAGTGTGCCAATTCCGGAGCCGCCGAAGGCGAGGTCGTCGCTGCTAAGGGCGACCGCCCACTCCCCGGCCCGGGGAGCACCAACCCGATAGTCATGCCAGGCCACCGGGGTGAAGTTCGCCACCACCATCACCGGCCTCGCTCCTTCCGCGGCCCGAAAATAGGAGAGGGTGCTGTGGTTCGAGTCGTCCGGTTCCAGCCAGTGGAACCCATCCGTCGAGTGATCACCTGCATGAAGGGCGGGCTCGACGGAGTAGAGGGCGTTGAGGGCCGACACCCATGCCTGCACCCCAGCCGGCCCCGGGTCCGCCAGCCCCTCCCAATCCATGTCGCCGTCGTGGTTCCACTCGTAGGGCTGGGCGATCTCGCCCCCCATGAACAGCAGCTTCTTGCCTGGAGTCGACCACTGAAATCCGAAGAGCAGCCGCAGGGCGGCATAGCGGGTGTCGCCCTCGCCGACCTGCTTTCCCAGCAGGGATCGCTTGCCGTGGACCACCTCGTCGTGTGACAGCGGCAACAGAAACCTCTCGGCCAGCGCGTACATGCCCCGGAACGTGAGCAGTTGGTGGTTGGCGCTGTGCGATCGAAAGAGGGGATCCAACGCCATGTACCGAAGGGTGTCGTTCATCCACCCAAGATCCCACTTGTAGGCAAAGCCCAGCCCAGCCTCGGAGACCGGGCGGGTCACACCCGGCCAGGCCGTCGACTCCTCGGCGATGACCATCACCCCCGGGTGGTGGAGATCGACCGACTGGTTGAGGCGGGTCAGGAGCTCGATCGCCCCAAGGTTCTCCCTGCCCCCGTAGCGGTTGGGCACCCAGGCGCCGTCATCCCGCGAATAGTCGAGGTAGAGCATCGACGCCACAGCATCCACCCGCAGCCCATCGGCGTGGAAGTCCCTCAGCCAGTAGTCGGCCGAGGAGAGGAGGAAGCTGCGGACCTGGGGACGGTCGTAATTGAAGATCAGGGAGTCCCAGTCGGGATGGCGCCCGAGCCGGGGGTCGGCATGCTCGTACAAGTGGGTGCCGTCGAACATCTCCAGCCCGTGTTCGTCGGCCGGGAAGTGTGAGGGCACCCAGTCCAGCACCACCCCGATGCCGCGCTGGTGGAGGTGGTCGATCAGGTACATCAGGTCCTCCGGCTTTCCGTAGCGGGAGGTGGCGGCGAAGTAGCCGGTGCACTGATACCCCCACGACCCGTAGAACGGGTGCTCCATTACCGGGAGCAGCTCAACATGGGTGAAGCCGAGGTCCGCCACGTAGTCGGCGATCTTCGGAGCGAGCACCCGATACCCGGCCGGCCGCCGCCACGAGCCCAAGTGCAACTCATAGATCGAGATCGGAGCCTGAGGAGACCGGCGATCGGCCCGGTTCCGCATCCATTCGCCGTCGGCCCAGTCGTAGTCGCCGGACCAGGTGACCGAGGCCGTCGCGGGCGGGTGCTCGGCAGTGAAGGCAAACGGATCGGCCTTGTCGACGACACGGCCGCGCAGCCTCGAAGCCACCCTGTACTTGTAGGCCATGCCCTGCTGGATCCCTCCGAGCTGGGCTTCCCAGACCCCGCTTGCTTCGTCGAGCTTCATCGGCTCGGCGGCCGGATCCCACCCGTTGAAGTCGCCGATCAGCGCAACCTCTGCCGCATTTGGCGCCCAGACCCGGAATGTGGCCTCGTCACCCTCCAGGTGACAGCCCAGATGCTCGGCCAGCTGCAGGTGCAGGCCTTCAGCGAACAGCCAGCGGTCGTTCTCGGTCCATGTGGCAGGCACTCGGGCGGCGAGGCTACCGGGGGGAAGTCGGCCAGCTTGGCCCCAGCCTCCCGTAAGCTCCCCCGGCTCCATGCAAGATCCCGCTCTGGAACACCCCGTCCGGGAGTTGACATACATCGGTCTGGCACTCCTGGCAGCAGTACCAGGTGTCTGGGTCGCGTTCAGCGGAACCGAGCCACCCCCAGTGGTGGCAGCCCTGGTTTTTGGCCTCGCCATCGTCGGAGCTGCCTTCCTCCTCTCCTGGGCAGCCGAGGTCGTGCAGATGGACATCGCGGCGGGGCTGGCCCTCGCCCTGCTGGCTCTGATCGCCCTTCTCCCCGAGTACGCGGTCGACTTCGTGTTCACGTGGAAGGCAGGAGAGGACCCTTCTTATGCCCCCTACGCCCTGGCGAACATGACCGGCGCCAACCAGCTGCTCATCGGATTCGGCTGGCCACTGGTGGTCCTGCTCGGTACCTGGCGGGTCCGCAAGCTCACCAGAGGCCAGACGGGCCCAACCGAAATCGGCGGCGCCACCTCGACCGAGATCCACCTCGCCAGAGGCCAGTCGATCGACATCGCCTTCCTCACCCTGGCATCGATATACGGCTTGAGCCTCCCGCTTCGCAGCAGCCTCACGCTGGTCGATGCGGCCGTCCTGGTGACCCTCTACGTCCTTTACCTGATTCGTTTGTCCAAAGCCCCTACCTCGGAGCCGCACCTGATCGGTCCGGCCGCCTACCTCGGATCCTTCCCGAAGAGGCGGCGGCGCACCGTGAACATCGTGATGTTCGTGGTCGCCGCGGCGGTGATCCTCGCCTGCGCCGAGCCCTTCGCCGAGTCGTTGCTGCATGTCGGAGAGGAGCTGGGGATCGACGAGTTCCTGCTGGTCAAGTGGCTGGCCCCGCTGGCATCGGAGGCTCCGGAGTTGTTGGTGGCAGGGCTGTTTGCGTGGCGCATGCAGGCCAGGATCGGTCTCGGCGCCCTGGTCTCATCGAAGGTGAACCAATGGACCCTGCTGGTCGGCTCCCTCCCGATCGTCTTTGCCATCAGCTCGGCGTCATTGCACGGCCTGCCGCTCGACGTCCAGCAACGAGACGAGCTGTTCGTCACCGCCGCCCAGTCGATCTTCGCGGTGGCGGTGCTGGCCAGCCGCAGCATCAGCCGCAATGAAGCCTGGGTCCTGCTGGGGCTGTTCGCCGTCCAACTCGCCTCGAGCGGCATCCTTCCCGAGCATTACGCCGCCCCCGGCCGGTTGGGGGTGGGGATCGCCTTCCTGGTAGGCGCCCTGTGGGTACTGAGGAACACGTTCGGAAGCCTCAAGACGGTGATGCGCGACGGGCTCAGAGTCCCGGTCGCCGAGCTGTACGAGTAGCAAGGTCGCACGTCTCACGTCTCACGTCGCACGTCTCACATCGCACGGATGAGACCTCGAGACTTCCGAGACTCGCAGGTGCGATGGCGATCGAACCAGACGCGCCCACTAGGTTCCCAACTATGGGTTTTCGCACCAAGCAGGTCCATGCCGGGGTGACCCCCGACCCCGCCACGGGGGCCATCCTCACGCCGATCCACCAGGCGACCACCTTCGTCCAGCCCTCGGTGGAGGAGTACATGGCCCTCGGCTATTCGTATTCGCGGGCCGGTAATCCGACGGTGGCGGCGCTCGAAGAGAAGATGATGGTGCTGGAGGGCGGAGCCGGGGCCACTGCCTATGCATCCGGGATGGCAGCCTCGGTCGCGGTGATGCTGGCCTTCACCAGCGCCGGCGACCACATGCTGGTGTCGGATGTCGTGTACGGCGGCACTTACCGGTTCGCCACCAAGATCCTCTCCCGCTTCGGAGTTGAACCGGAGTTCGTCGACACCTCGAGCCCCAAGGCCGTAAGCACGGCGCTCCGCCCGAATACCCGGCTCGTCTTCACCGAGACCCCTGCCAATCCGACGCTGAAGCTGACCGACATCGCGGCGATCTCGGCCATCGCGCATGACGCGGAAGCCGTGCACGCGGTCGACAACACTTTCCTGACCCCCTACTTCCAGCGGCCGTTGGAGCTCGGCGCCGACCTGTCCGTCCATGCCACCACCAAGTACCTCGACGGCCACAACGCCACCATCGGTGGTGTGGTCGTGGCTGGCCGTGCCGACCTGCATGACCAGCTCAAATTCGTCCAGAAGTCGGCTGGGTCGATCATGTCCCCATTCGTGGCATGGCTAACGCTGCAGGGGATCAAGACCCTGTCGGAGCGCATGAATCGGCAATCTGCCACTGCGATGGAAGTCGCCCGCTTTCTCGAAGGCCACGACAAAGTGAGCATCGTCGGATATCCAGGGCTCGAGTCCTTCCCCCAGTGCGAGCTGGCCGGGCGTCAGGCCACCGGCTTCGGAGCGATGGTTTGGTTTGAGGTGGAGGGGGGGATCGAAGCCGGGCGGCAGCTGATGAAGCTGGTCAGGCTCTGGACCCTGGCGGAGAACCTTGGCTCGGTCGAGTCCCTCATCACCCATCCGGTCACTATGACCCATGGCGACATCTCCCCCGAGGAGCGCGCCAGGGTTGGCATCACCGACGGACTGGTCCGGCTATCGGTCGGGCTCGAGGACGTCGAGGACCTGATCGAGGACCTCGATCAGGCGCTGGCGTCGATCTGACCGCGACGCCATACCTGCCAACCCCAAAGAGCTGGGGCAGTGAGGGAGACGGCGGCCGTGACACACAAAAGCACCAGCAGGGCGCGCGCCCATTGCAGCTGAGTGGCAAGGCTCGAACGGGCCGCTTCGACCACCTCGCTGACCTCTCCCACCGACGCTCGATATTCGTCGATCAGGCCCGAGGCCTCGCTCAGGCCGTCGCCCAGATCGGACACCTGGGACGACAGGTCGCCGAGGCTGGCGGCCATGGTGGACATGGAGGCCGACAACCCCTCCAGCGCCTCCTGCTGAGCGCGGAGTTGCTCCGGCAACGGCTCGAGAGTCTGCTCGATTCCGGTCAGGCTCTGGTCGAGAGGGACCTCGGGGTCGTAATCGACACCCACGAGCGACAGGGCCCGCATGGTCCTGTCGATCACCCTGGCGGTATCGACCAGGGCGGGCATCGATGCCAAGACCCCCTCCAGGGCAGTTGGGACCTCCTCGGTCAGCAACGTCCCGAGGCTGGCGGTCAGGGCAGCTGCTTCCTGCATTCCCTCCTCCCCCCCGGCCAGGGTGGCCTCCATCGACTCGAGCGCAGCAGCGGTGTCTTCGAGGACACCGTCGATCACCTCCACCGCTTCGGTGGTCGTTGCGAGCACCGTCCCCGCCGCCGCCAGGCTGGCGTCCAGGCCGGCCGCGAGGTTGCCGATCAGAGCCCACCCGAGAACCCCGCTCAGCAATGCGACCACTGCCCCGGTGATGCCGGCCCCCAGCCACACCGCCCCCAGCCATCGGGGGGGCAGGCCGGAGGCCTGCTCGACTGGGAGAGCAGGCGTGGCGTCCATGGTCGGCATCCTGGTCGGATCCGCTGACCCGCGCTGAGGTCAAGGCCCATCCCCCTAGTCGGGATCGGATGCCTTCCGTAGAGTCCGAAGCATGGCTGCCTACTTCACCCCTGACCTCTTTTCCTTCCTCGAGGACCTCGCCGCCCACAACGATCGGGAGTGGTTCAACGACAACAAGAGCCGCTATCAGGAATCGGTGCAGGAACCTGCCCTCCGCTTCATCGCCGACTGCGCCCCCGGTCTCGCCAAGATCTCTTCACACTTCGTGGCCGATCCTCGGTCGCAGGGCGGCTCTCTCTTCCGCATCTATCGGGACACGAGGTTCTCCAGAGACAAGACCCCATACAAGACTTACACAGGCATCCAGCTCCGCCACGAAACGGCGGGTGATGCCCACGCCCCCGGGTACTACTTGCACCTCCAACCCGGCGGATGCTTCATGGGCGCTGGTGTCTGGCACCCAGAGACCGCGGTGGCGCGGAACATCAGGAGCGCGATCGCGGCCGACCCGACCGGTTGGAAGCGAGCCACCCAGACCGCTGCCTTCCGCAAGACATTTCAGTTGGAGGGCCACTCACTGGCCAGGGTCCCGGCAGGACTCGACCCCCAGCATCAGTTCGCAGAAGACCTGCGGAGGAAGGACTTCATGGCGGTGGCCAGGCTCGACGATGACGAAGTGACCTCGATGACCTTCCTCAAAGACTTCACTGCCACCCTCCGCGGCGCCTCACCCTTCATGGTGTTCCTGTGCGCCGCCACCGGCGCGGCTTTCTGAGATCAACTCAGACGGGGATCCCAGTCGCTCGATTTCTCCAGCAGGTACTCGCTGACCGACTTGGCCCGGTCGAGCTGCTCGCAGAGCTGCTCCCTCCCCATGAACACATCGAAGAGTGACACCTGAGTCGACCCGACCACCTGCAGCCTGCGCTCTGGGGCATCGGTGACGGCACCGATCGAGTCGATCGCAGAAACCTCGATGGGAAGGTCGACCGAACCGATCCCGGCCAGGTCGGTGCCAACAACGAGCAGGTCAGGAGCCTTTGACAACGGGGGCAGGTTCCAGTTGAAGAACAGCTTCAGGACATAGGCCTCTTCGGGCTCCTCGAGATCGTCCTCCATCGCCTCCAGCTTGTCCTGGAGGGCCAGCAGGATGCGGGGGTCGACATCCAGGGCGAGGTGGAGGTCGAGCGGGCCACCGCAGGCATCCTCGGGGTGAAGGTCTACCTCCCACGACTGCCGCAGTGAGTAGGTCTCGACGAAATGGCGCTCGTCGTGCACGTGAAAGTGGTGTTCGATGGCGTGATCCTTGAGATCGGTCACGAACCCGGCGATGTCGATTGCCATCGAGGAAATGCTACCGGCCGCTTGTGACATGGCCCCCGCTGCCATCGGCCAGGGTGCGGGCCAGCTCGGCTCCTCCCAGATAGATCATGGCGAATACATAGGCGGCCAAGACCACCACGAACACCCCGCCCGCCACGAAAGCCGCCGAAGCTCGGGTCGACAGCGAGAAGTAGATGGAGAGGCCCCAGGTGGCGACGGCCATGGCCAACCCGGTTGCCACCGCACCCACCAGCGCCGGGCGCCATGCGACATGATGGCCGGGGAGGTAGCGGTAGGAGAGCAAGACCACCGCCATCACGATCAGAAGCGTCGCCAGTGGCGTCAGCCACTCCAGCAGCGGAGAAAGGACGTCGAATCGCGACAGCATCGAGGTCACGGTCGTCCCGATCAGGCCGATCAGCAGGATCGCTCCCCCCGCGAGCACGGCCGCCAGGCTCAGCAGGCGCTGGCGGATGCTGGCCCTGAGCCCTTCCGGCACCGGGGCATCGAAGAAAACCACGTCGAGGGAGCGGCTCGCCTCGACGAACAGCAGCGATCCCGCCCAGATCAGCAGCAGCAATCCGAGCAAGCCGATCGTTCCGATGCCGGTGGTCGTGGTGTTGAGGATCTGGGAGACCACCTCACCGGCGTCGGGGCCGAGGGCCTCGGTGACCGTCGAGACGACGGCCTCGACCACCTCCTGACTCGAGAAGAACAGGCCGGCTACCGCCACCGATACCAAAAGGACCGGGCCCACCGCGAACAGGGCCCGGTAGGCGATGGCTGCGGCCATGCTCGAGGCCCGGTGCCGGCCGAACCGGGTGATTGTCTGCTGGATCGGCTCGGTCCAGGGGGGCAGGCGCACTCCTGGCCGATGGTATCGGCGCTCTGCCAGACTCCCTGGGTGGACTGGCCGTTCCGAGCGCCCATCGAGACCATGGAGGCGCGGGTTCTGGAGGGGTGGCCCAGCGGGGACTTCGCCTACGAGCCCAAGTGGGACGGGTTCCGGGCGGTCTCGTGGAGCGGCCAGATCAGGCTGGACTCGCGCAACCAGCGCCCCTTGCTGCGCTACTTCCCGGAGCTCGAGGAGGCGATCGCCTCCCTTCCGGGCGGGACGGTGGTCGACGGGGAGGTGGTGGTCGTGATCGACGACGAGACGGACTTCGACGCACTCCAGCAGCGGATCCATCCGGCCGCCTCCCGGATCGCTCTTTTGTCGGCTGCCACCCCCGCCCAGCTCATCGCCTTCGACCTGCTGGCACTGGAGGGCGAGGACCTGAGAGGCCTCGGATTCGCACAGCGGAGGGCGAGGCTGGAAGGCCTGGCCGCACGTCTTTCGCACCCGTGGAACCTCACCCCATCCACCACCGACCAGGAGGTGGCGAAGCGCTGGTTCGATGATTACGAGTCGGCGGGATGCGACGGGATCGTCGCCAAGCAGCTCGATCAGAGCTACCAGCACGGCAAGCGGGCGATGATCAAGATCAAGCACAGGCGGACGGTCGACTGCATCGTCGGCGGCTACCGCGAGCACAAGGACGGCGGCAAGATCGGTTCGCTACTGCTCGGGCTCTACAACGACACTGGGGACCTCCACTTCATTGGGCATTGCTCCGGGTTTCCCGACACCGACCGCGCGGAGATCTTTCGCCAGCTGCAGAGCCTGCGCTCGACCGACTCTTTCGGTGAGGCCGCCCGGATGCCGGGAGGAGTGTCGCGCTGGACGGGCGACAAGGACCTCTCATGGGTTCCCATCCAGCCAGGAGTGGTGGTCGAGGTCTCATACGACCAGCTGGAGGAGGGCCGGTTCCGTCATGCCACCCGCTTCCACCGCTGGCGGCACGACAAAGACCCCGGGGATTGCACCCTCGACCAGCTGGAGCGCCCAGAAGGCGTCGGGTTCGCCGAAGTGGTCAGCGGTTAGGGGGTCTCACGGTGAGACCGTGAGACTTTGAGACCGTGAGCCTGTGAGACCGTGCGACAGTGAGACCGTGAGCCTGTGAGACTCTGTGATCGTGACCACGGACACCTCGGACCTCTGGACCTGCCCGAAATGCGGGAAGCGCTACGTGACCCGCAACATGTACCACTCGTGCGGGCGGCACACGGTCGACGAGTTCCTGGCCGGGAAGGGCCCCGCGGCCCTCGCCTACTGGGAGCGCTTCAAGGCAATGGTGGGCCGCTGCGGTCCATATGACCTCTTTGCCAACAAGGGCCAGATCGGCTTCATGGTCAGGGTCCGGTTCGCCGGCGTGGGCAGCCTGTCCGAACGGGGAATGACCATCGAGTTCTGGCTGAAGGAGAAGGTCGAGAGCCCCCGATTCACCCGGGTGCAGTACCTCGAGCGCAGGGACTGGATCTACAAACTGCGGGTCAAATCGCTCGAAGAGATGGACGACGAGCTGCAGCAGTGGCTGTGCGAGGCGTACCAGGTGGGCTGTCAAAGAGCCTGAGCATCACGTCTTGAGTCTCACGTCTCACGTCTTACGTAAGACCTGAGATATGAGACATAAGGCTCAGTATTCATCGGCGGGGCGGCGCTGCTTGGAAGGCTGCACACGTGGTGGCTCGCCCGGCATCTTCGGGTAATGCGGCGGCCAGGGAGCGTCACCCAGCCCGTGCTCCTCCTCATCCCGTCGCACCCACTCGAGGAGCACGTCCAGGCGCCCTGACTCGTCGTCGATGCCCGCGGTCAGATCACCTACCTGGCGATAGCGGTCGCCGAATCGGTCGAGCGGGAACTCCTCGATCGAAACATCGTCCAGTTCCTCCCACCGGAACGGGGCCGACACGTAGCCGGTCGGACGCACTCCGTAGGCAGATGACACCGTCTTGTCCCTTGCCATCTGGTTGAAGTCGATGAAGATCCCCTGGCGCTCCTCTTTCCACCACTTGGTCGTGACCAGTCCTGGCATGCGCCGCTCGAGCTCACGGGCCAATGCCAGCACCCCTCGCCGGCACTGATAGAAGTCCCACTCGGGAGCAATCCGCACATAGACATGGATCCCGCGGCTACCAGAGGTCTTGGGCCAGCCGACCAGGGCGGCGTCGGCCAGCACCAGCCGGGCCCCGGCAACGGCCCGGCGGACATCGTCGAAGCCGAAGCCGGGTGAGGGATCGAAGTCGATCCGGAGCTCGTCGGGATGGTCGATGTCCTCTGCCCTGACCGGCCACGGGTGGAAGTCGAGACATCCGAGCTGGGCGAGCCTCACCACGTCGGCCTCGGTTCTCGGCACGTTCATGATCCCCGGGCGCTGTGAGGGAAAAGTGATGGCCACCGTCTCGAATGGCGTATGACGGTCGGCCCGCTTGTGATAGATCGGATCGTGCTCGACATCCTCCATGTATCGCTTCAACATGGTCGGCCGCCCGCGAATCCCCCTCACCGCCCCCGTGGCAACCAGCACGAAATGATTGACGACATCCAGCTTGGTCCATCGCTGGCGGGGAAAGAGCAGCTTGTCGGGACTGGAGATCCTGACAGTCTCGCCCCCGACCTCCACGTAGGTCTCGGTTGCCGCCACAGGTCAAAGGTATCAACGCCGATAGCCTTGCCCTAATGCTCCGGATGCGACTCTTCGGGTTCCCTGTGGACCTCCACGCCAGCTTCCTGCTGCTGGGCGTGTTCGTCCTCGACGAAGGGCTGGGAGCGGTGGGGATCGGCCTCTGGATCCTGGCGGCCGCCACCTCGGTGCTGATCCACGAGCTCGGCCACGCGTTGGCCGCTCGAGGGGCCGGCGGCGATGTCCGCGGGATAACTCTCTACGGGCTGGGTGGGCTCACCGTCTGGACCGACGACGCCAAGCAGGTCGGGTGGGGGAAGCGGATCTGGATCGCCGCCGCCGGGGCCGGTCTCGGGTTCGTGGTCGCCGGCATCCTCTTCGCACTCGTCAAGGCGGGAGTCTTCGGCGAGGCCGCCAAGATCGTGATCGAGACCCCGTTCGCGGTCTACCTGGGGACCGCAGCCGACAACGGCCTGTGGGGTACCTTCTTCCTCGGCTCGTTCGTCTGGGCCACCTTCTTCTGGGGCTTGCTCAACTGGCTGCCGGTTGGGGGCTTCGACGGCTGGCACATGCTGGCCGAGGTGATGAAACGCTGGTTCCCGCGTGCGGGCCTCAAGGCGGCTGCCATCGTCGGGGTCCTGGTGGCCGCGGGCTTCGGCTGGTGGGCCTTCATGCGCGGCTTCACCTTCGCCCCGATCCTCATCGTCTTCTTCTCTCTCTCGACCCTCCGCATGGCATTCGCCCGCTCAGCGCGTGATGGTGACCTTGCTGAGCCCGAGAGGGCGGTCGGGGTCGATTCCTCGGATGAGAGCGAGGTGGCGAGCGATCTGCTGCCCCCTGACGACGGCGACGATGGGGGCGATCTGTTCCGGTAGCCCGGCTGGGATCGGCAGGTCAGCCCCCTCTTCATCGCCCACAACCCAGACCCTCGCTCGCCGGACCCGCAGATCGGCTACCAGGGCCTCCACGTCAGCGGCTGCTGGGCCGGAGGAAGTGAAGGCGAGCACTGGGAACTCATCGCCGACGATCGCCACCGGGCCGTGTCGCAGGTCGGCAGTCGAGTAGCCCTCGGCCGCGATCCCCGTGGTCTCTTTCAACTTCAGCGCGGTCTCAAGGGCGGCGCTCATGTGGAAACCACGGCCGACCGCGAGGAGGGCGGGGGCATCTCCGATGGCGGCCGCCACCGACTGGCTCGGCCGGTCGTCGTCTAGGACCTCCTCCACCCCATCGGCGAGGGCCCGCCAGCCATCGTCACCGAAGGCGAGCCCGAAGGCTTCGGCCATGACGCAGAACGCCGCCATCTGAGCAGTGAGGGTCTTGGTGGCGGGCACTGCCAGCTCATCACCGGCATCGAGATCGATCACCGCGATGGCTGCGGTAGCCAGGGGACTGGAAGGATCGTTGGTGATCGCCACGCCGCGGGCGCCGGCAGCCTGGAGGCGGTCGAGGAGGGTCGTGATTTCGGGGGTGCGTCCCGACTGGCTGATGGCTACGGCCAAGTAGCCGCGGTAGTCGGTGGAAGCCCCATAGAGCGTGTGGAGGCTGGGGGCAGCCAAGGCCACCGGACGGTGAGAGGCCATCTCCAGCAGGTAGCGGCCGTAGACCGCGGCGTGATCCGACGAGCCCCGGGCGACCAGGACCGAGCCTGCCAGCTGCGGCGGGATCGCCGCCCGCAACGAGGGCAGGAGGGCACCCCGCCTGTCCCCAAGGTGGCGCAGCACAGCAGGCTGCTCCAGCATCTCCGCCCACATCTGGGATCCGGCCATGTGGCGATGATGGCAGAGGCGCACGGTTTCGAGGTCGCACGGTCTCGAGGTCGCACGGTCTCACGGCCGTTACCGTCACCTCATGGCCTACAGGCTCGGTGTGCAGGCAGCGTTGGTCGACAACGAGTTGATCGCCGGCGACGTCAGCGTCCAAGGCGGGCTGATCGAATCGATCGGGCTGGCCCCGGCCGGGACCGGTGGCATCGCCCTGCCGGGGTTCATCGACCTGCAGGTGAACGGGTTCGCCGGCGTCGACTTCATCGGGGCCGAGCCGGGGGACTACGTCGTCGCGGCGGAGGCGATGGCAGCCACCGGGGTGACCGGGTTCGTCGCCAATTTCGTCAGCTCGAACCTGGAGGACTATGGCCGGGCTCTCGCCGCGGCCGGAGCAGCTGCAACCGGATTGCGGCCGCGGCTGCTGGGGGTCCACATGGAAGGCCCTTTCCTTTCTCCAACCTGGGCCGGGGCCCACGACCGGGACAACCTCAGGGACCCCGATGCCGGCCTGGTCGATGGGTGGATGGAGCAGGGGCCGGTGGTGATGATGACCCTCGCCCCCGAGCTGCCGGGGGCCATCGAGTTGATCCATCACCTGCGCGAGCGAGGTGTGGGGGTTTCCGTCGGCCACACGGATGCCGACGCCGCCACGGCTCATGCGGCCTTTGATGCCGGCGCCGCCTCCATGACCCATGTGTTCAACGCTCACCGCCGCTTCAGCCCCAGAGACCCGGGACCGGCGGCTGTGGCGCTCTCCCGTGACGACGTCGCGGTGATGGTGATCCTCGATGGGCAACACCTCGCTCCCGACACCGAGGCGATGGTGCTGGCGGCCGCAGGAGACCGGGTGGTGGCGGTGACCGATGCCATGGCCGCAGCCGGCCTCGGCGAAGGCACCCACAAGTTGGGAGGACGACAAGTCGAGGTCATGGGCGGAGCGGTGCGACTGCCAGACGGGACGCTGGCAGGCAGCGTCCTCAGCCTCGACCGCGCCTTGCGCGTGCTGCTCGACCGCGGGATGCCACTCGAGGCCTCCGCTGTAGCAGTGGCGCACCGTCCGGCGCGGCTCCTCGGTCTACCTGGTGTCCTGGCACCAGGGATGCCTGCCGATATCGCCGTGGTCGATGACGGCTACTCGGTTTCGAGGACGATCGTGCTCGGGAAGGAAGTCTTCGCCGGCTGAGGTGATCTCAGCCGGTCAGGCCGTGGCCGGCTGGGTAGAGGCCCGGAATCGATACCGGCAGCCGGCCCTCGTAGGGCCCCTCCCCCATCATTTTCGCGACCAGTGCCTCGATTGATGGAGGGAGCACGCCATAGCTGCAGATGTACGTGCGAACGTGAGGGAACGAGCTGAGGTCGTCAGGAGTCCTGAGGGCGACGACCGCCAGCGGCTTGCTGGCGTTGGCGAGGCGATCGATGAGCGCAGCCTGGCCAGGATTGGCTGACATGGTCGCAGCGACGATTACATCGCTTTCGGCCGCCGCCGCGATGACGGCGGCCACCTCCGGTGGAGCAGGAGAGTGGCCCAGGGTCATGAGCTCGACCCGAGGATGACGAGCCCGCAGCGCCGCCACCAGGTGGTCCCCCGGCTTCTCACGCGATGACGTGTCGGCCGGAGTCAGGTCTTTGGTCTCAGGGACGATCACCAGTATCCGATCCTCCGGCCCGGGACGAAGCGGAAGCAGCCGCTCTTCGTTTCGTACGAGGGTGATCGAGCGCCGCGCCAGCTCCTCGGCTATCGCCAGGTGCTCAGCCGATCTGATCACCTCGACGCCGGGTACCGGCAATGTTGCCAGCCATCGGCGGAGTCGATCGAGCCTGGCTCTCGTCGCTGCCAGCTGATCAGTGGTGATCCGACCGTCCGCCGCCGCCTTCGCCAGCCTCTCCCGCAAGTTCTGTTGAGCCTCGGGGTCCCTGCCGCACAGCAGCAGATCGACTCCAGCGGCGATGGCCGCGGCCACCTCCACCCCCCCTTCGCTCTGCACCGCTCCCATGTCGAGGGCATCGGTGATGACCACTCCCTCGAAGCCCAGCTCACCCCGCAGGACTCCGTCCACCATCACCGACGACAGGCTGGCGGGCAGATCGCGTCGACCCGTCAGGCGGGGAGAGGCGTAATGACCCATCATCACGATGCGGGCGCCGGCGGCGATGCCGGCCTGGAACGGGGGGAACTCGACCTGGTCGAAGCGCTCGCGGTCGAGGTCGAGCACCGGCAGTTCGTAGTGGGGATCGACCTCGGCCTCACCTTTGCCAGGGAAGTGCTTGAGCACGGCGGCAACACCGCCTGCCTGGAGCCCACCCACCATGGCCGCCGCCAGCGCGGCAGCCTGGATCGGGTTCTCCCCGAAAGAGCGGATGCCGAGCGAAGGATTGCCCGGTCTGCTGGCGACGTCGCACACCGGCGCGTAGTCCACGGTGATGCCGACCGATCGCAGCTCCTGGCCGGTGGCCCGGCCGACTCTCCGGGCCAGGTCCGAGTCCCCCACGGCACCGAGTGCCATGTTCCCGGCAAAGGGAGTGCCGTCACCGAAGGCGTTGAGCTGGCCGCCCTCCTGGTCGGTGGCAATCAGGCGGGGCAGCGCGCCGGCTCCATGAAGCAGCTTGGTGACGGCCGCCACCTGCGCGGCGCTCTCGATGTTGACACCGAACAGGGTGAAGCCATTGACCTCTCCATCCAGGCGGTCCATAACCCACCCGGGCGGCTCCAAGCCGTCGAAGGCGAGCAACAGCGAGGAGTCGAAGGCCTCGCTCACCTTGCTGTCAGCCCTTGACGGAGCCCGCCAGGATCCCGCGGACGAAGAAGCGCTGCAGCGAGAGGAACACGATCAGGGGCAGCAGCATGGAGACAAACGCCGCTGCGGTGAGGAGGTGATATGCCTCACCGCGTGAGCCCACGATCGACGCAAGTTCAATGGTGAGGACCGACACATCGGAGGAGGTGCCCAGAAACACCAAGGCGACGAGAAGGTCGTTCCAAACCCACAGGAATTGGAAGATGGCAAAGGAGGCCAGGGCGGGGATCGAGAGCGGGAGGACGAGCCGGGTGAAGGCGGTGAATGGTGAGGCACCATCGATGTAGGCCGACTCGAAGATGTCCTTTGGCAACTGCGAGATGTAGTTGTAGAGAAGGAAGACGGCCAGCGGCAGACCGAACCCGGTATGGGCCAGCCAGATGCCGATGAAGCTCCCGGTCAAACCGGTGGCTTGATAGATCTTCAGCAACGGCACGAGGGAGAGTTGCAACGGCACCACCAAGAGCCCAACCACGGTGGCGAACATGAGACTGCGACCTTTGAACTTGATCCAGGCGAACCCGTACGCCGCGAAGGCCGCGATCGTTATTGGAATGATGGTCGACGGGATGGTGACGATCAGACTGTTGATGAAGCCATCAAGCATGCCGTCGGTCGTAAGAACTTGCCGATAGTTGGCGAGCGTCCACTCGGTGCTGAAGGGGCTGAAGATCGCCGTCCACCACCCAGTGGTGCTGCTTTCGACCGAGGTTCGGAAGGAGTTCACCAACAGCCCCAACGTCGGAATGGTCCAAGCAGCAACGATCAGAAAGACCAGGAGCTTCACCAACCATCCGCCGGTATCGGTCCGCTCGGCATATGCCGAGTTCGGCTTGGTGGCCGAAGACTTGGTGGTGGTCGCTTCGGCGGTCATGCCCCGACTCCTTGACGCCGCAGGTTGCGGATATTCACGACCATGATCGGGATCACGGCCACGAGCAGCAGCACCGCCATGGTTGTGGCTTGGCCGAAGTTGCGGAACCGAAACATCTCGTCGTACATGCGCACCGCCACCACGGATGAGTCGAAGTTGCCACCCGTCATCACGAAGATGATGTCAAACACCTTCAGCACGGCGATGGCGATGGTGGTGTAGACGGTGATGATCGAGCCCCGAATAGTCGGGACCGTCACCCGGAGGAACGACTGCAGCTCGGTAGCACCGTCGATCCGGGCGGCTTCGGTCAGCTCCCGCGGGACACCCTTGATGGCAGCCGAAAGCACCACCATGGCAAAGCCGACCTGCAGCCAGACCATGATCGCGATCATGGCGAAAGTGTTGAGAGGGATGGTCTGAAGCCATGGGATCGGCTCGACTTCCTCAACCCACCCCAAGTTCACGAACAGCTGGCCCGCTCGAACCCAAATGGCGTTGAGGATCCCGATCTGGGGTTGGCCGGGCGGCTTCCATGCATAGACGAACTTCCATATGACCGACGCCCCAACGAATGAGATTGCCAAAGGCAGGAATACGAAGCTCTTGGCGATCGACTCCCGCCGGATCCTGTCAACCAGGGCGGCAAATGCCAGGCCGATCAGCACAGCTGCTGCAGGTGCCACCAGCAGCCAAATGAGGTTGTTCCGTAGTGCCTGAATGACCTCGGGGTTGGTGAAGGCGTTCTGGTAGTTGGTGAGGGGCCCAGCACCTTCCGGGACCTCCGTGAAGCTCTGGACCACAGTGCCGATGGTTGGATAGATCAAGTAGAGCCCCACGACAACAATCGCCGGCAGCACAAATAGGTAGGGGCGGAGTGAGGCTGCGACGCGCGGTGGGAAAGCCTCGATGATCGAGTTGCCGGCGTAGTAGAGCGCCCAGATGCCGCCAACTCCGAGGGCGACTGCCACCAGCCCCTGCAACACCTTGGACACGGTCGGGCTCATGCCGGCGAGGGCCTCCGGATTCCGCAGGAAGCGCAGACCCAGATAGAGCAAAACAACTACCACTCCCGCAACCAGCACGGCTCGCAGCACTTTCATGCCCGCCTGCGGCGCTGGGGCAGCCTTCAGAACTTCCGCCAAGCTCGCTCCTAAGGAAAAAGGGTCCCGGGGGGTTGCGCCCCCGGGACCCTAGTCATAGCTCGATCAACGAGTCGGCTCGGGACGGTTAGCCGGCAGGCCAGCTGTCCTCGATCGACTGGAAGACCTCCTCGGTGTTCTCACCATTGGCTGCCACCCAATCGAGCATGCCGCTCCAGAACGTTCCCTGTCCGACCGAAGCCGGCATCAGGTCCGACGCATCGAAGCCGACTGCTGTCGCCTCCGACACCATGACCGACAACTGGTCGTTGGGGTACACGTACGAATCAGCAGAGACCGTGGTCAGAGGTGACAAGAAGCCACCCTGCTCGATCCAGCCCGCGGCCGACTCGGGCGTGGCCAGCCATTCGATTAGGGCTCTCACCTCAGGCCGGTCGGTGTACATCACGAACATGTCGGCTCCGCCAAGCACTGGCTTGCCGAAGGCCGGGTCGATCTCCGGGAAGTAGAAGAACCCAACGTCCTCTCCCGGGATGTTCACCCACTGGTCCTGCGGAAGAGGCTGCGGCGGGTTGTCGGGGTCGTCCTGGAATGTCCTCGTCTGGTCACGGTTGGCACCCCAGAAGCCGCCGATCCAGGCTGCCTGCTTCTGCATCCAGCACTGAGGTCCGCCCTCGGCGAACATCGGATCCTGTGCCTCTCCGATCCACGTCTGGTTGATATAGGTGCTACCCCCGTAGGCGTAGTCCGGCTTGAACCAAACGTCGGCCATGATGTTTGCCGCATTCAGCACCTCAGGGGCATTGAATGGGATCTCATGGTTGGTCCATTGAGTGAACACCTCAGGCGACGCCGTGCGCAGGAGAATGTCCTCCAGCCAGTCGGTTGCGACCCAACCATCGGCCGCCTGGCTCTCGATCCCGATGCACCACGGGTTCCCGTTGCCGTCAGCAATGATCTTGTCGCTCAGTGCAGTCAGCTCTTCCCAGGTGGTTGGCACCGCGTAACCGTTGTCGGCAAACGCCTGAATCGGGTACCACACGATCGACTTGACGTCGGCCTTGTAATACACCCCATACAGGTTGTCGTTGTACCTACCCAACTCATAGAAGGCTGGTGTCATCTCGGCAGCGAGCTTGTCCTCGTTGAACCACTCGCTGAGGTTGACCAACTTCCCTGCGTCGGCGTACTGGTGCATCTTGCCCGGCTGGGCAATCTGGGCCAGGTCGGGGGCGTTGCCGCCATCGACCGCCACCTGCAATGCCGTCTCGTATTCGGGTGTCGGCTGGAAGTTCACCGTGATTCCGGTGGCATCACGAAATGGCTGCAAGGTGAAGTCGAAGTTGGTCGCTTCGCTCGACCCCGGGAGCCACTGGGCCCACACCTCCACCGTCGTCCCGCTGAACTCACCTGCCATTGCCTGATCGAGTTCCGTGTACCCGGTGCCACCGGCCGCGGTGGTTCCCGGAGCCGCGGTGGTTCCCGGGGCGGCGGTGGTGCCAGGGGCAGCCGTCGTACCGGGGGCCGCGGTGGTTGTCGTAGCTGCGGGCGCGCAAGCGGCTGCCACCAAGGCAATTGCCGCCGCCGCCCATAACCATCGTCTCATCCGTTTTCCTCCCTCGATTTCCTTTGCTGTTCGCCTCCCGCGACGAGCGCCGAGGCCAACCCTTGAGAATTTAGTAAGTCGGTCAGGGAACGACCCCCAACCGCCTGCGGGCCACGAGTCCGGCGGCGCCGGCCAATACGAGGTCGTCTACCTTCCCCGTTGCCTCCACCCTCAGGACCCTAGACACGGCCGGTAGCAACCGGCTGCGCAGCACCACCTCGGCCGAGGCGGCCACGACTTCGGCGGCTCCCTGGATCTCCACGGCGATCCTCACCCTGGCCAAGTCGAGCATCGCCACGATCGGAGCGAGCACGTCGGCCAGCCTCATCCCGACCGAACTGAGGACCACATCGACTCGATCCGGCCCGAAGCGCCGCCTCAGGTCCTCCAGGTCGGGCCCTGGATCGAGATCGGTCGGCGCATTCAGGGCTCTCAGGATCGCCGGAACGGATGCAACCGTCTCGAGGCACCCGCGGTTGCCACAAGAACAAATGGCCCCGTTCGGCTCGACGACCACATGGCCCAACTCGCCTGCCGCAGAGTGCTCGCCGCCGAACAGCTCGCCACCCATCACCAGGCCCGCCCCAACGCCCTCACCCAGGACGACCAGGATGGAGGCGTTGGTTTCTCCACGCTCCATGTCCGCAAGGGCGGCGGCGGAAGCATCGTTGGCCACAACACCCGGCAGTCCCAGTGTCGTCTCCAGCCGTTCGCGCAGGGCCAGCTCCTCCCACTCGAGGTTGGAAGCCTGGCGCACGGTCCCATCCGCGCTCACCAGCCCAGGGCTGCCAACGCCAACCCCCAGCACGGGGGCGTCCGCCTCGCCTACGAGTCGCTCTGCCATCTCCACCACCGCCGAAGCCCCGGCCGGTCCCTTGACCGCCGGCCGTGTGTGGCGGCGCCCCAACCTCTGCAGGTTGAGGTCGTAGCGGGCCCCTTCCCATCGCCTGCCCCCGAGATCGAGTGCCACGATCTGCCGGGAGCCGCCGTTGAAGGCGAGCAGCGTCGGCGGTTTGCCCCCGGCCGACTCCCCCTGGCCGGTCTCGATCAGCAAGCCCTGGCCGATCAGTTCCATGACCAGTGACGAGACCGAGGCTCTGGTCAATCCGGTGAGGCGAGCGATGTCGGCCCGGCTGGTGGAGCCGTGCTCCACCACCGCTTGCAAAGTGGCCTGCAGGTTGCGCTGGCGGGTATGCCGCGAGGTCGCCTTCTCCAGCGTTGCCACGAGCCGTATGTTTAACAAACAAACTTAGCCGGGGCAAGCAGTCCGGGACGATCCGGCAGACGGCTCCGCTGATACCCTCGCAGCATGGCTCCGGACGAGCTGATCGAACTGATCCGGTCGTCCGTGATCGGCACCGACGTCGCCATCCCGACCCCGTACGGCCTGAGGCGAGTCACCTATGCCGATTACACGGCATCGGGAAGATCGCTGGGCTTTATCGAGGACTACATCCGCGACAACGTTCTCCCTCTGTACGCCAACACACACACGGAGTCTTCGGCGACGGGAGCCCAAACCACGACCTTGCGGGAGGAGGCGCGTGAGGAGATCCGCCGCGCGACCGGGGCCGGCGACGAGCACGCCGTCATCTTCGCCGGGTCGGGCGCCACCGGCGCCGTCGACCGCCTCATCCAGATCATGGGCGTGCGGATACCCGCGGGGCTCGACGATCGGTTCGACCTGAGGAGCCACATCCCCGAGCATGCGCGCCCGGTCGTATTCGTCGGGCCATATGAGCACCACTCGAACGAGCTTCCATGGCGGGAGTCCATTTGTGACGTGGTCGAGATCGCCGAGGACTCCGATGGGCACATCGACCTGGGCGATCTGGAGCGCCAGCTCCTCCAATATGGGTCGAGGTCGGTGCGCATAGGCAGCTTCTCGGCAGCATCGAATGTCACCGGCATCGTCAGCGACACCGGCGCGCTCAGCAGCCTCCTCCATTCCCACGGTGCCCTGTCGTTCTGGGACTTCGCCGCGGCCGGCCCCTACCTGCGCATCGAGATGGGCTCGCCGGCGACCGGCCTCGACTACAAGGACGCCATCTTCCTCTCACCGCACAAGTTCATCGGGGGCCCGAGCACGCCCGGAGTCTTGGTGGTGCGGAAGGCCCTGCTCTCCAATCGGGTCCCGGCGGTTCCAGGCGGAGGCACCGTGTCGTACGTGAATACGGAGGAGCATCACTATCTGGCCGACCCCGAGCACCGGGAGGAAGGGGGGACGCCGGCCATCGTGGAGGCCATACGGGCGGGCCTGGTGTTCCGCCTCAAGGATGAGGTCGGCGTGGACGAGATCAGGAAGCGGGAGGAGTCGTTCGTCAGGCGGGCGATCGCCTACTGGGGCGAGGTTCCCGAGATCTCGATACTCGGCAACCCTTTGGCCGAGCGCCTCTCGATCGTCTCGTTCGTGATCAGATACGGCGACGGCCACCTCCATCACAACTTTGTCGTCGCAGTGCTCAACGATCTCTTCGGCATCCAGTCCCGCGGGGGTTGTTCGTGCGCAGGGCCTTACGGCCATCGCCTGCTCGGGATCGACCTCGATGCCAGCCACCGTTTCGAAGAGGCAGTGGCGCGAGGCTGCGAGCTGATCAAGCCGGGTTGGGCCAGGGTCAACTTCAACTACTTCATATCCGAGGAGGAATTCGAATACATACTCAAGGCGGTCGAGTTGATCGCCCGAAGGGGGTGGAGGCTGTTGCCTCAATACCGGTACGACGCAGCGACCGCGCGCTGGGTGCATCGCAGTGGCGTCCCTGCCCCGGCCCAGAGCCTGCAGGACTTCAACGTCGGCAACCCCACCGCCCCGCCCCAGTTGATCGCCGCCGAATACGAGCGCTACCTGGCCGAGGCCGCCGCCATCATGGAACAGGCCGCCCCGGTTCCCGCGGACGATGCAGCCCTGGATCCTGAGGCTGAGGCGTTGCGCTGGTTCCCCCTGCCGCAGGAGATCGCAACATGACTGTCGACCCATACGAGAACCCGACCGCGGAGGATCTGGACCGGTTCGCCAGGACCCTGGCCCCCAGGGCCTTCAACCACACCTGGGAGCTCCTCGACCTGGAGGAGCGATCGAGCGCAGCCGAGGAGGAGATGCTCGGGTCCGCCTTCACCCAGCGCCAGCTGTGGTACCAGGTGGGTTCCCCGCGTCACCGCGCCATCGCCGACTGGCAGGTGTCGAGAGTGGCAGTGGTCCTCGGCTACGCAGAGTTGGCCCGCCGCTTCGGGGAGGTCTCGCTGGCGGTCGCGCAGGACAACGGCCTCGACCCCTTCGTGCGGGCATATGCCCACGAGGCCATAGCCAGGGCGGCCGACGAGGTCGACGACTATGCGACCAGGGACCGGCACGTGCTCGCAGCCCGGGAGCTCGCCCTCGAGATCGAGGACGACGAGGATCGGACTCTGCTGCTCGCCGACCTCGAGCTCATTCCGATCATCGAGGAAGGCTGATGAGCATCGGGAAGGTCCACCAAGTGAGCGTGTCCAACGGCGGTGTGCCCAAGAACGCGGTCGCCTCCGCCCAAATACATCGCATCGGAGTCGAGGGTGACAGTCAGCGCGACACGGAGAACCACGGTGGACCGGATCGAGCGGTGTGCCTCTTTTCATGGGACCTGATCCAGCGGCTGCAGGATGAGGGCCACCCGATCGAGCCCGGTTGGGTGGGAGAGAACCTCACCGTGTCCGGCATCGACTGGGATCTGATGGCGCCGGGGCGGCGGCTTCGAATCGGTGACGAGGTCGAGATCGAGCTGACCTCCTACACCAACCCATGCTCCAACGTCGCTGCATCGTTCATCAACGGGCACTTTGGCCGGATCCGCCAGGGCGGCCACCCGGGTTGGAGCAGGGTCTACGCCAGGGTCCTGGCAGAAGGCCGGGTTGCCGAAGGGGACGCGGTCGAGCTGTTGGACTGAGCATCCCTCCCACATCTCCTGAGGCGGGCTCGGAACTGCTAACCACCATTCTTCATGTCTGGCTCGAACCGCTCAGGCGTGCTCCTGACCGTTCTGGCAGCCAGCTTGTTCGCGGTGGCCGGGGTGGTGGCCGCGGATCTCTTCAAGGTGATGGAGCCGGCCAAGGTCGCCCAGCTCCGCTCCGTTGGCGCCGCCCTCATCTGCATCGTCATCGCCCTGATCCGGCGCCAAGGGGGGCATCGCGGCCAGTTGTGGAAGCTCGCGACACTGGGTGGGTTGATCGCGCTGGTGACCGTCTGCTACTACATCGCGATCGACAGGCTCGGGGTTGGGCCCGGCGTGACCATCGAGTTCACCGCCCCGATCCTGGTTCTCGCCTACACCGCGGTCATCCAGCGCCGGCATGTGCCTCTCGGCGCCTGGGTGGCGGCGGGGGTGGCCCTGGCCGGTGTCTCGCTGATCACCAAGGTGTGGGAAGCAGAGTCGCTCGACCCGGTCGGGCTGGCGGCCGGGGCGGCCGCCGCGGTCACCTTCGCCGCCTACCTCCTCCTGACCAGCCACCTCGGACAACGGCTGCCCTCACTGACCATCGCCGCCTACGGCCTCGGCTTCTCTGCCTTGCTGTATCTGGCGTTTGCCGGCCCACCTACGCTCCCTACCTCGACCCGGATCTGGCTGGAACTCGCCTGGGTCATCGTCCTCGGCACCGTGGTCCCCTTCTTCCTGGAGATCCTCGCCCTGCGGCGAACCAGCCCGGGAGTGGTGGGCGTGGCTGCATCCATCGAACCGGTGGTGGCGGCGCTGGTCGCGTGGCTGTGGCTCGATCAGTCCGTGACCGCGGGCCAAGCGGTGGGGATCGGGTTGGTGGTGATCGGCGTTGCGGTCATCCAGCTCCGCACTGCTCCATCCGCACCCAACCTCCCGGCCTGAGACCTCCGCCTCGGTTCGTACACTGCTGACCTGTGGCGACGGCGGTTGCCCCCCTTCGAATCTCGCGCTTCCGCGCGCTGTGGACCGCGTCGATCTTCTCCAACGTCGGCACCTTCCTGCAGTCGGCTGCGGCCGCATGGCTCATCCTGGAGCTGACCGGCTCGGCGACCTGGGTCGGACTCATGAGCGCCTCCACCACCCTCCCGTTCCTCGCGCTCGCGCTGGTGGCAGGGGCAGTGGCTGACATGGTCGAGCGGACCAAGGTGCTCTTGGTCGCCCAATCTGTGATGGGCCTTGCCGCCCTGGTGATGGCGGTGTTGACCTTCACCGACCACATCAGCCCCGAGGGCCTGGTAGGGCTGGGACTGGTGATGGGAGTGGCCGGCGCCTTCAACCTGCCCGCCTGGCAGGCGCTGGTCCCCGACCTGGTGCCGCGGGAGATGGTGGCAAGTGCAGTAGCCCTGAACTCGGTCGCGTTCAACGTGGCCAGGGCAATCGGGCCCGTGGCCGGGGGCTTGCTGGTGGCAACGGTCGGCGCCGAAGCCGGGTTCTTCCTCAACGCCCTCTCCTTCCTGGGAGTGATCGTGGTGATCGCGGTGATACGGCGCCGGATGGTCAGCGTGGCCAGGGAGCCTGCCTCGATGAGCGTGGCGATCGGGCTGGGGCTGCGATTCGCCCGGTACACGCCGGCCTTCCGTCGGGTGCTGGCGATCGGGGCCGCCTTTGGGCTCACCTCGGCAGTGGTGCAGACCGCCCTCCCCTCCCACACCGCCGCCCTCGGAGGGGGATCTGTCGCTTATGGGATCCTCTTGGGGGCGATGGGGGTGGGAGCGATCATCGCAGCCTTCTTCCGCAAGCAGGTCGTGGAGGGCCTGGGGCGGAGGTCGGTGCCCGTCACCATCGTCGCCTTCTCGCTGGCGGGTGTTGGCGTCGGGCTGGTACCGGGCCCGGCAGCAGCCGTGCCGCTGCTGGTGATTGCCGGTGCGTGCTGGGTCTGGACGCTCACCACCCTCAACGCCACAACCCAATTGATGACACCGGGATGGGTGCGAGGCAGGGCAATGAGCCTTTACACCCTGGCGTTCATCGGGGTCTATCCACTCGGCTCGATCATGGCCGGCGCCGTCGCCGACGCGATCGGCACCCGGCTGGCCTATGTGATCGTGTCGGGTGCGGGGGTAGTGGTGGGACTCATCGCGACTCGCCTTGCGATCCCCTCGATCGCAGAGGTGGAGTCACCCGCCTTCGAAGAGGAGCGGCCGGCGGTCACTCACATGGACACACTCGACAGCGGGCCGGTCATGATCCAGAACACCTGGGAAGTGGATGACGCCGACCGTGAAGCCTTCCTGGAGGCCATGGAGGAGGTGAGGCTGGTACGGCTGCGCACCGGCGCATACCGCTGGCGGCTGTATCGGGATGCGGCCAATCCCAGGCGGTTCACCGAGGTCTTCCTGACCGTCTCCTGGGAGGAGCATCTCAACCAGCATCGGCGCCTGGACGATGCCTCGGCCGCCGCCATCAGGAAGGCGCGTTCGATCGGGCGAATGGAGCCGGCCACCCGCCACCTGCTTGCGGTCGACTTGGAGAACCCACCTGAGTGGTCGGAGCTACTGGCACTGCACAGCCGCTACCACGAGGAAGACGGCTCCGTGCCGCTCGGCAGCTAGGAGAAATGCGCAACCGCGAGGCCGGTTGAGGTGTTCTGATGGATGTGGAGGATCTGACCAGGGCTCTTGCCAAGGACCTCGATGGCTCGTTTCCCGACCTGGTGAAGGCGATGGAGGATCAGCTGTACAGCGGGTTGCGACGCATGACCGGTGACAGTGCTGACGCCGAGGACCTGACCCAGGAGACACTCATCCGCGCCTACCGGGCGTTGAGCTCATACGGGCCGGGGAGGATCGAGGAACTGAAGCTGCGGGGATGGATGTGGACCATCGCCCTAAACCTCGGGAGGAATCACCTGCGCGACCGGGCCCGGCGACCAGTGCCGGTGGCCGAGGTGGACGGAACCGTGGTCGAAGACCCTCCCACATCAGGCGGCGACTGGGACCGCAGATTGCAGAAGCTGAGCCGCGACCAGCGTCGCGCCGTGGTCCTCCGCCACGTGGTCGATCTCGACTACGAGGAGATCTCAGCGGCGACCGGGCGCCCGCTCGGCACCGTGAAGAACGACGTACATCGTGGCCTCGAGCGGCTGCGCCGAATCATGGAGGACGAGGAATGATCGAGAGCCAACTGGCGCAACTCAAGGAGCGGGCGCCATCCGCCAACCTGCTTGCCGTCGAGCTCGGAGCCGGGCTGGTCGACGGCTACAACACCTACGACAGCCCGCTCGGGCCGGTGATGGTTGCGTTCAACCCGGCCGGGGTCTCGATGGTTGATCTGGAGGACGAAGCAGAAGATCGCTTCCACGAGCTGTTCGGCCGCCGTCTTGTCCGAGCCAAGCCTCCCGAGGGCTGGGACCGGCTGATCGGAGCTGCGATCGAGGCGGGAACGCCGGGATCCCTCCCGCTCGACCTTCGGGTCCACTCGGAGTTCAGACGCACCGTGCTGATGGCGGCAGGGACCATCCCCCGGGGGGAGGTGCGCTCCTATGGCTGGCTGGCCCAGCAGGCGGGCCATCCCCGTGCTTTTCGTGCGGTGGGCTCGACGATGGCCGCCAACACGGTGCCGCTGATCATCCCCTGCCACCGGGTCGTCCGCTCGGACGGGTCGATAGGCCAGTACTCGATGGGCGGACCGGAGAACAAGGTCAGGCTCCTGGAGCTGGAGGCCCATTAAGGCCAAATCCGCTCAAGCCCGACCGGCCCAAGTGGCGATACCTATGTGAGCCGGCAACGGGGCAGACTTGATCGATCTACAACCACAGGCTCCAACCTGGTCCCGCACGTTTGCGGGCGTGATCACGACCGCCGACACCGTCCTCGACGGTGCCCTGACCATCGCCTCCGACCACATCAAACTCGAGGCCGAGGGCTCCCTCGTCGGTGACTGGCCGGCCGACCACTGCTTCGTCCAGCATTCGTCAGGGAACAGGTTCCTGATCGCGGCTGAGGGCGAGAACCTCACGTTCACCTGTCCGGAGGCCGACGCCCTGAATGCGGCCCTGTCCGGCGAAATCGGCTCGGCAACTCCACCCCCGGAAGACGAATTCACCGCTCCGGATCCGGCTCAGGCCTTCGATGACGAAGAGGCTGAGGAGCCAACCCCAGCAGAGGCGGCGGAAGCCGGCGCCGACCGCAAGAGCAAGGCCCGCACGGTCAAGGCCAGAAGGCTTCCGCAGATAAGCGGGCTGCAAACCGCGATCGCCGGCGGGATGATCGCGGCGGTGAGCGCCTTTGCGCTCGGGGTATACGTATTGGCAGGAGGCTTTCGAGAGACGCTCAACACCGACCCGCCGGTTGTGGCGACCACCCCGACCACCCGGCCCGTGATCGTGGACACACCCAACACGTCCATCGCCACGACCACGACCATCCTCTCCGCCTTTGCGGGCACAGTCGCCGACTTTGCGACCGGATGGAACACCCTGGCCGACCGTCTCGACCCCGGTCTCGTGCTGCCGGACGGACTCCCTCCGGCGTTCAGTCAGGACCCGGTCGGATACGTCACCGTGGCCGGCGAGGCAGATGCCGATCCCTGGTTCAAGGTGACCGGCCGCTCGTCTGGCACCGCGGCTGGCGACCGCCGGGTGCTGGTTGCCATGGGCATGGCCCTGGCCATCGCCGACCCCTCGTTGTCCGGCAATGATCGGGCCGACCTTCTGCGCGCCTTGGGCCTCGACGTCACAAATCCTCAACTCGACGGAATCAACGGAAGCCTCACCCACAACGGTGTGACGTACACGCTGGTCTACACCGGTGGCGAGCTCACGCTCACCATCGCCCCGGCCTCCTGACCCGCCCTCAGGCGAACGCCTCGACAATCGGCCTGAACCGCTCGACCTGTTCCGGCCCTGCGAGATCGACCATGCTCACGAATGCGGCCGAGACCCCGGCTTCGGCCAGCAGGCGGTAGCGCCCGATCTGCTGATCGATCGTGCCCGCATGGATCGCCGCCGAATATGACGCGGCGCTCTGGCGGCGCGGCCTGTGAACCTCGACCAACTGGGCGACCCGATCCCGGTCGCTTCCCACGATGGTGCTGTCGAGCACCGTCACGGCGACCTCTTCCGGGTCCCTGCCCGAGGCCGCGCAATGCTTTCGAAGAGCCTCGATCCGCCCGGCGAGCTTGGCGGGGGCGGACCCGAAGTTGCACGCATCTGCGTACTTGGCGGCCAGGGCAAGGGTTCGCCGCTCCCCTCCTCCCCCCACGATGACCGGGAGCCGGGCCTGAAGGGGCCTGGGATAGCCGATGGCCGTCAAGTCGCTTCCGCCGTAAACAGCCGACGGCGAACCGGGTCCCCAGGCCAGACGGAGGGCCACCAAAGCCTCCTCCAAGCGGTCGAGGCGCTCGCCGGCGCCGGGGAAGTCCAGGCCGTACAACCGGTGCTCGCGCTCATACCAGCCGGCCCCCAGCCCGCAGAACGCCCGACCACCCGAGAGCACATCGAGCGTTGCCACCATCTTCGCCAGGAGGAGGGGGGCCCGGAAGGTCACGGGCGTGACCAGCGCACCGATCCTCAGCCGGCGCGTGGCTGCCGCCAAATAACCGAGCGTCACATAGCTCTCGAGCATGTCATCCCACTCCCGGCCGACTTGAGGGATCTGGAGCAGGTGGTCCATCACCGCGATCCCAGCGAAACCTGCCTCCTCGGCGGCATCGGCGATCTGGCTCATGCGCTCACCCGTCGCTTCCGGGCTCCCCGGCCAGTTGAAGCGGGACAAGTAGAGATAGAAATCGAATGCCCGCTGGTGCTCGACTTGACGGCGGGCCGCCTGGGCAACTCCGGGGGTGTGGGACGGCTCGAGCTCTACCGAACCGGCCTGGACCACCAGGTCCCAGCCTTCGCCGACCAGATCGCCCAGCTGGGCGAAACGCCGGAGCTGGGAGGTGAGAACCTTCTCGGGCACCGGGATGGCCTTGCCGCGGTTGCGCTGGCGACAGACCGCTGCAGGTGTGTCGAATCTCACGAGCACCGCGCTCATCCCTGCCTCGGCGGCGAGCTGGCGATGCCGCTGCCTCCGCTCGGCATCGAGCCCGAGAGTGTCGACGACGACGGAGAGGCGGCGGCCAATACGTGCGGCGACCATCATGTCGAGGATCGCAAAGGCGTCGGCACTCGCGTCCTGGTCGCTCTCGCCGCTGCCGACAAGGGATCGCAACCGATCGGAGGAGACCACCTCTTCGGGACGGAAATGGGCGGCCGCCCACGTGGACTTCCCTGCCCCGGATGGCCCGACCAGCATCACCAGCGCCGGTTCGGGGATCGAGGCCTCGGGCAACGGCCGCCTCAGGTGGGAGTCGGAACGGCCCAGGCGTCCCAATATCTGCCCAGGCGGTCGATGAAGTTCTCGGCAGGCTCGGCGTAGATACGCAGCCCCTGGCCACGGGCCGCTTCCTGCAGCTCGCGACGCCTCTGTTGCGCAAGTGCCACCAACATCGAACGCACCGCCGGGTCCGGGCATATCTCGGGGACCTGTGAAACCAGCACCACCAGCTCGGACAGGTCGTGTTCGTCGCCAAGGGTCTCGCCGAGGGAATCCAGGCTGCGGGCGAGGCCGCCCATCACCTCTGGCCAGAGCGGGACCAGCAGCTCGACCTGATGCCGCAGATACTTGGCTGTCCTCCGCCAGGCGTGGAATGCCTCCGCCCT
Source organism: Acidimicrobiia bacterium (assembly GCA_036555105.1). Taxonomy (GTDB): domain Bacteria; phylum Actinomycetota; class Acidimicrobiia; order Spongiisociales; family ZC4RG35; genus DATBMA01. Next base: position 31,416 of record DATBMA010000088.1, on the reverse strand, counting down.
CCCGTCACGAAGGGCGTATCGCATGTCGCGACGCCCCGCTCGGTAGGTGCCGGCCAGGCCGACCGCAATAGAACCGAACCTGTGCTCGATCGCCCGGTCGCCGAACCGGGGGTCGGAAGAATCGGTGGGCCAGGCGGCGAATCGGGACCTGGCGCGGTACAGAGTCAGGGCCGTTCCCCGTAAGAGGTCCTCATCCCCCAGGACCCTCATCCGCGACAGCGCCGCCCGGCGCTGCAGCCTGGCGTCGAGTTCCGCGAAGACCCCAGGGGCCAGCAGCGCCCCATAATCCAGCCTCACCCGGTCGACCGCGCCCACCATCACCACTGCATCACGGACTCCGGAGAGGCCGGCAGAGGCGCCCTTCAGCACTTCGTCCTCAGCCCGGAAGGCACGCTCGCCGATGGAGCCTCGCACCAGCCGCAGGACCGCCCGGAGGCGCTTGATGGCCTTGCGCGCCTCGTGAACGGCGTCGTCGAGCTCCGACCCCGGGTCGGTGAGACCCGCCAGGATCAGGTCGAACTGCTCGAGAGTGACTCGATTGAGACCGGATGCAAGGGTCTCTCCCGCTTGAAGCTCGAAGCCCTCACCCAGCAGCCGCACGGGAACGTGGCCGGCCGACGGCACCAGGTAGGTCACCTCCGCAGGGTACGACTTATCCTCGGTCGGTGAAGCAGAGCGCCGGGCTCCTTCCCTTCAAGCTGCCCGACTTGGAAGTCCTCATCGCCCATCCGGGTGGGCCCTTCTGGGCGAGCAAGGACGCGGGGCATTGGTCGATCGTCAAAGGCGAGCTGCATTCTGGAGAAGACCCTTCTGCGGCCGCCGTCCGCGAGTTCACCGAGGAGACCGGCTGGCGGGTGGCGGCGGGCGAGTGGATCGACCTTGGGATGATCACTCAAAGGTCCGGGAAGCTGGTTCGAGCCTGGGGTGTCGAGGAGGATTTCGACGTGTCGACGTTCTCCCCCGGCATGTTCACGATGATGTGGCGGGGAGCCATGCGGGAGTTTCCCGAGATCGACAAGGTCCGCTGGGCAAACCCAGAGACTGCCCGCCGCCTGCTGCAGCCCTCCCAGGCGCCATTGCTCGACCGGCTCCTGGACCAAATCGCACCCCGAATGGGTTGAACCATCATGGACATAGAAAGGACCCCGATGAGCGACCTGCCCACCAGCGAGGCGGAGTGGAAGGAGCGGCTGAGCCCGGAGCAGTACCAGGTACTGCGCCAGGCCGGGACCGAGCGGCCTTTCACCGGCCGTTACTGGGACGACCACACCAATGGGACCTACCGGTGCGCCGGATGTGGCGCCGAGCTCTTCGGCTCCGAGACCAAGTTCGAGTCGGGTACGGGATGGCCCAGCTTCACGGCCCCGATGGACGAGCAGAACGTGACGGAGATCCGCGATGTCTCGCACGGGATGGTCCGCATCGAAGTCCAGTGCTCACGATGCGGAGGGCACCTGGGCCACGTGTTCCCGGACGGCCCCCGGCCGACCGGGATGCGCTACTGCATCAACTCGGCTGCTCTCGACCTGGAGCCTGCCGGGGACTGAGCCGGGGAAAGCCGGCGAACAACTCGACCAGCTGGTCGACACCCGGGAGGTCGGCCCGCCGCACGCGAGCCGATCCGAGCAAGGTGGGCCCTTCGGTGGGGCCCCACTCTGCGCCGGCAGCCTCCAGCATGTGGACCACGGCGACGTTGGTCGCCAGTGTGGCGAAGGAGAACCGCTCGATGCCGGCTTCGGCCGCGACCGTGGCGATCAGCTGGACCATTAGAAAGCCCACCCCTTGTTGCTGCCAGTCATCCACGACGGTGATGGCCAGCTCGGCGGTCACCGAACCGGGCGCCTCGCGCACACATCTCGCCACAGCAACCGGCACCCCGCCGACAGTGGCGCCGATGGCGATGTGGTCCCACTGGTCGACATTGGTCAGGTACTCGACCTGGGCTGGGGAGAGCCGGTCGATACCGGTCATGAACCGACTGATGCGAGATCTCGCCGATAGGCCCTCGAACGCTTCGATCAGCAGGGGGGCATCGTCGGCCACCAATGGACGGACCTCGATTTGAGTCCCGTCTGCGAGCTCGAATGTCGCTGCCGGCGGCGCCATGCGGCCCGATTCTGACCGGGGAGGCGCCCAGCACAGGCATCGAGCCGAAGGTGTAGCGTGAATGAGGACCTCGGAAAGGAGGTAGCGAGATGGGGACAGACCTTGGCTCCCTGCTCCAGACAGGTGGGGACACCGCCCAGCAGGCAGTGGGCAACGTCGGTGATCTGATCAACTCATCCGGGGGACTTCAGGGCCTGATCGATAAGGTGACGGAGGCAGGTGGAGGAGACGCCGTCAAGTCGTGGGTTAGCACCGGTGCCAACGCTCCGGTCCCGCAGGGCGTGATCGACGGCCTCATGAAGAACCCCACCGTGGCCGGCTTCTTCGACAAGATGGGAGTCAGCTCCGAGCAGGCTTCAGGCGTCATCAACGAGTACTTGCCCAAAGTGATAGACGCCCTCACTCCGGACGGGAATGTTCCGGATGGTGATGGCGGGTTGTCCAACATGCTCATCGACTTGACCAAGGGCGGTCAGGGCTGACCTCACCCGCAGTCGTCGGTAGGCATCGAAGGCAGCAGACCCGGCGTTAGGGTGCCGCCCATGGGCGGCACCCGCGCCACCACCACGCGGGAATTCGGCACGGGTCCGCGTGAGAATCACGACTCGGCCCCCTTTTACGCGCGCTTCACCTCCCCTGAGGTCTCCGACGACGAAACCGTCAACCCTCCGCTAGTGGTCGATTCGCTGTTCTGCCAGGACGCCAGGCACATGAACCAGGTGGCCGACTGCTCGGTGGCACTGGTCGTCACCTCACCCCCCTACTTCGCCGGCAAGCAGTACGAGACCGCCATGGGGATTGGAGGTGTGCCCGCCAGTTATGGCGAATACCTGACCTTGCTCGAGGAGGTCCTGGGGGAGTGCAAGAGGGTGCTCGAGCCGGGCGGCCGCATCGCGGTGAACGTTGCCAACCTGGGGCGGCGTCCATATCGCTCCTTGTCCGGCGACGTGACCACCATCCTCCAGGATCGGCTCGGGCTCCTGTTGCGGGGCGAGATCATCTGGGTCAAGGCGGACGGTGCCGGCAACTCGACGGCCTGGGGCTCGTATGGCTCGGCCGCCAACCCGGTCCTTCGCGACCTGACCGAGCGCATCGTGATCGCCAGCAAGGGGAGGTTCGACCGGGCACCCAGCCGCGCCGTCCGACGCCGGGAGGGCCTTCCCCACGAGGACACGATCTCGGCGGATGAGTTCCGCAGCCTCACCCTCGATGTGTGGCGCCTGCAGCCGGAGTCAGCTCGCCGAATCGGGCACCCCGCCCCCTTCCCGGTCGAGCTTCCCCGGCGGCTGATCGAGCTCTTCACCTATCGGGCCGACCTCGTGCTCGACCCGTTCATCGGGTCGGGGACCACCGCGGTGGCGGCTTCCCGGTCGGGGCGGCGCTACGTCGGCTACGACACCGATGCCGGATACATCGAGCTCGCCCGGACCCGCCTGGCCTCCGACAGAGCCGGCGTCACCGCCGGCCGATGACGCAGTCCGTCCTAGTCGTCTGTGCCGGAAACATTTGCCGGTCGCCGATTGGAGAGGCAGCTGTCAAGGCAGCCGCCATCCGTGCCGGCCTCGAGCTCGTGGTCGACTCGGCGGGAGTTGCCGCAGACGTCGGCTGGCCTCCGGAGCGACATGCGATCGAAGCGGCAGCCGAGGCGGGCTTGGAGGTTGGGGGGCGAGCTAGGCAGGTCACTCCGTCCGACCTCGAGCGTTTCGACGTGGTGGTGGCCATGGACTCATGGGTGGCCGAACGGCTTCGCCACCTTGCCCCCGGACTAGAAGGGGACAGGGTGCAGATGTTCAGGTCATTCGACCCAGCGGCGGATTCGATCGAGGTCCCCGACCCATACGGAGCCCCGATCGAGACTTACCGGCGGGTGGTGGAGATGATCCTGCCGGCGGCGGCGGGACTGGTGGAGCAGCTCAGTCAGACGGCTACCTCTGGAAGTAGGTAGCCAGCATCCCGAGGCCGACGCCGATCACGGCGCCGATCCAAATCCCGGTAGACAGGCTGTCGGTGATTGCGCCCACGGCGGCGCCGATACCCACCCCCAGCACTGCTCCGACCGCGATCAGGCTCCCACGCCCCCGCCCCTTGTCCGATCCGTTCTCCTGAGTCACGACCACCTCCTCGAAAGGAGGCTACCGCGGGCGCCAGGGTCAGCCCGGGCCGAGTGCGATGGCCAGCACCTCGGAGACATCGTCGACCAGGTGGAACCGCAGAGCCTGCCGGCAGCTGTCGGGCACGTCATCGAGATCGACTTCGTTGCGCCTGGGGAGGATCACCTCGGTGAGGCCGGCGCGGGATGCCGCAAGCACTTTTTGCTTCACACCGCCGATCGGGAGCACCTTGCCCTGCAGGGTGACCTCTCCGGTCATCCCAACCTCGTTGCGCACCTTCCTCCCTGTGAGCAGCGAGGCGATGGCGGTGGTCATGGTGACCCCGGCCGAGGGTCCGTCCTTGGGAATGGCCCCGGCCGGCACGTGCAGATGGAACCTGCGCGAGGTGAGCGACGTGTCGACCCCGAGCGCGCCGGCGTGGGCCTCGATGTAGCTGAGGGCAATCCGCGCCGACTCCTTCATCACATCCCCGAGCTGGCCGGTCAGCACCAGCCCCGGTTCGCCCTCCATCGCCGTCGCCTCGACGAAGAGGACGTCGCCGCCGCTGCCGGTCACAGCCAGGCCGGTGGCGACTCCAGGCACATCGGTGCGGTCGGCGGCCTCGTCGTGCCACACCTTGGGCTTGCCCAGATACCCGGTCAGCTGGCCCTCCTCCACCGTGATGGGAGGGGCTTCATCGCCTTTGGCCAGCTTGGTGGCCACCTTGCGGGTGAGGCGGCCGAGCTCACGCTCCAGGCTCCTGACACCGGCCTCCCTGGTGTAGCGGTCGACCACTTCGGCCAGTGCGGCTTCGGTCACCTCGATCTCCTCGGGCTCCAGGCCCGCCGCCCGCACCTGGCGCGGCAGCAGATGATCTCGGGCGATCTCGACCTTCTCGGCGTCGGTGTAGCCATCCAGCCGGAGCATCTCCGTCCGGTCGAGCAGCGGCCCCGGAATGGTCTCGGCCACGTTGGCGGTGGCGATGAACAGCACATCGGAGAGATCCAGGTCCACCTCCAGGTAATGGTCTCTGAAGGTGTGGTTCTGGGCAGGATCCAGCACCTCGAGCAACGCCGAGGACGGGTCGCCCCGCCAGTCGGAGCCGACCTTGTCCATCTCGTCGAGCAGGAACACCGGGTTCATCGTCCCCGCCTCTATGAGGGCCCTGGCGATCCTTCCTGGCCGCGCCCCGACATAGGTCCGGCGATGGCCTCGCACCTCGGCCTCGTCGTGGATGCCGCCCAGGGAGACCCTCACGAACTTGCGCCCGAGGGCGCGCGCCACCGACTCACCGAGTGAGGTCTTGCCGACCCCGGGCGGGCCGACCAGGAGGAGGATGGCCCCTTCCCGACGTGCGCCTGTGTCCTCGAGGCCTCGATCCCTCCGCAGCTTGCGGACCGCGAGGTGCTCGATGATCCGTTCCTTCACGTCCTCGAGGCCGGTGTGGTCGGCGTCAAGCACCGTCCATGCCTCATTGAGGTCGAGCCGGTCCTCAGACCGGCTGCCCCAAGGGATCTCGAGGATCGTGTCGAGCCAGGTGCGCACCCACGAGTGCTCGGGGGACTGCTCCGACATCCGCTCGAGCCGGTCGATCTCACGATTGATCGCCTCTGCCACCTTCTCGGGGAGATCTCGCTCGGCCAGCTTGGCCCTGTAGGAACCGGCGAGATCCTCCTCCTCGCCCAGCTCCTTCTTGATGGCATCGAGCTGCTGGCGGAGCAGGTAGTCGCGCTGGTTCTTGTCGATCCTCTCTGCCGCCTCGTCGCGGACCTTCTTGCGCAGCTCGAGGTCTGCGAGGACCTCACGCATCCAGATCAAAAGCTTGCCGAGGCGCTCGCGTACGTCGAGGGCCTCGAGCAGCTCTACCTTCTGCTCGAGCGAGAGATCAGGTGAATACACGGCGAGGTCCGCGAGGCGCCCTGGGTTCTCCATCGCCAGGATCCTCTCTGCCACCGCCCCCAGCCCCCGGTGCTCCAGGACCTCGCCAACCACCGCCCGGTACTCGGCTACCAGCTCATCCAGGGCGGCGTCGTAGACGTCGGCCTCCGGGTACGGCTCGACCTCGACCCAGAGGGTGCCATGGTCGTCGTTGCGACCGACCCCCACCCTGGCTCGCGAGACCCCGGAAACGACGACATTGCCTTCGTCATCCGCTTCCTGGACCTCTGCGATCGTGCCAACCGACGCGTAGCGGCCCGAGACCCTGGGCACGAGGATCAGCTCGCCGTCGTCGCCGGCCGCTTGCAGGGCGCCCTTACCTTCGGCCGTTTCGATGCGAAGGGTGACGACCATGTGCGGGAACACCACTCCGTTGCGGAGCGGTAGCACCGGAAGGGTCTTTTCCCCGGTTGCCCGGGAGATGCTGTCAGCCACGTTTCCTCCTGCCGGACCTCGAATTCTCTTTGCTGGCAGTTGTTATAGCCGGGCCGGTGGCGAAAATATTCCGGTCATCCTGAAATATGACACCATGCCGCTCAGGTTGTAGCGTACGGATACACTCAAGTCAGCAAGACATACTTCGGGAGGAGAGACATGCCAAGGGCCGTAGGAATCGACCTCGGAACCACCAACAGCGTCATCGCCGTGCTCGAGGGCGGTGATCCGACGATCATCCCCAACGCCGAGGGGAGCCGGATAACCCCGTCGGTGGTGGCTTTCCGCGACGGGGAGGTCCTGGTCGGCGAAGTCGCCAAGCGCCAGGCCATCACCAATCCGGATCGCACCGTTCGCTCGATCAAGCGCCAGATGGGCACGAATTGGACGATGACCGCCGACGGCAAGGACTACACGCCACAGGAGATCTCGGCCCGCATCCTCCAGAAGCTGAAGCGGGACGCCGAGGCGTATCTGGGCGAAGCTGTCACCGACGCCGTGATCACGGTGCCCGCCTATTTCAACGACGCCCAGCGCCAGGCCACCAAGGAGGCCGGGCAGATCGCCGGGCTCAACGTCCTCCGGATCATCAATGAGCCGACCGCGGCGTCACTTGCATACGGGCTCGAGAAGGAGACCGCCGACCACACCATCCTGGTATTCGACCTCGGGGGCGGGACCTTCGACGTCTCCGTCCTGGACATCGGTGAGGGTGTATTCGAGGTCAAGGCGACCTCTGGAGACACCCACCTGGGCGGTGACGACTGGGACCAGGCGGTGATCGACTGGCTGGTCGAAGGGTTCAAGAACGACTACGGCGTTGACCTCGGAAAGGACCGCAGCGCACTGCAGCGGCTGAAGGAGGCCGCCGAGAAGGCAAAGATCGAGCTTTCCACGGTCCAGGAGACGGAGATCAACCTCCCGTTCATAACCGCCAATCAGGACGGGCCGCTGCACTTGCAGCGCAAGCTCACCCGCTCGGAATTCCAGAAGCTGACCGAAGCCCTGCTCGAGCGGACCAAGAGCCCGTTCCAGCAGGCGATCAAGGACGCAGGGGTCGACGTCTCCAAGATCGACCACGTGGTCCTGGTCGGAGGCTCGACCCGGATGCCAGCCGTGCAGGAGCTGGTCAAGAACATCACCGGGAAGGATGCCCACAAGGGAGTCAACCCGGACGAGGTGGTGGCGGCGGGAGCGGCCATCCAGGCGGGCGTCCTCAAGGGTGACGTCAAGGACATCTTGCTGTTGGACGTGACGCCTCTCACCCTCGGAATCGAGACCAAGGGCGGGGTGATGACCAGGATGATCGAGCGCAACACGACCATCCCCACTCGGCGGACCGAAACCTTCACCACCGCAGAGGACAACCAGCCCGAGGTCGAGATCCACGTGCTTCAGGGCGAGCGGGCGATGTCGGGTGACAACAAGAGCCTCGGCAAGTTCAGGCTGACCGGCATACCCCCGGCTCCGATGGGCATGCCTCAGATCGAGGTCACGTTCGACATCGACGCCAACGGCATCGTCAACGTGTCCGCCAAAGACATGGCGACCAGCCGCCAGCAGGCGATGACCATCACCGGCGGCACCGCCCTGGCAAGGGACGAGATCGACCGCATGATGAAGGATGCCGAGTCGTACGCGGAGGAGGACCGCAAGCGGCGCGAGGATGTCGAGACTCGCAACCAGGCCGATCAACTGGTCCACCAGACCGAGAAGCTCCTGAAGGAGCAGGGCGAGCAGATGACGGCCGAAGAGAAGTCTTCGGTTGAGTCGGCCCTCTCCGAGCTCAAGGCAGCCCTGGCCGGCGACGACCCGGCGGCGATCCGTCCGAAGATGGAGAGCCTCATCACCGCCTCCCAGGCGATGGCCGCCCGGCTGTACCAGCAGGCGGCTCAGTCACAAGCCGCCGGCGGCCCGACCGGCCCGGATGGCGAGGACGAGGACGTGGTCGAGGCCGAGATCATCGATGAGGGTGAGAGCGCCTGAGGCGCTCTCACCAGGTGTGAATGATGAGCTCCGAAAACGACCTCCCACCGCTCGAGATCGTCGAAGCCGAGCTGGTGGCCGAGAGCGAGCTGGGATCCGACGCGACCCCGGATCCGGCCGCTTTGGGAATCGAGCTTCCGCGTGAACCGGATGAGGCGGTGGACGTGCTCCTGCGGGCGCTGGCCGCCTCCCAGCAGGAGGCCGACTCCTATCTGGACGACCTACGGCGGGTAGCGGCCGACTTCGACAACTTCCGAAAGCGTGCCCACCGAGAGCAATCTCAGTTGATCGACCGCGCCTCCGAGCGCGTCCTCCTGTCCATCCTCCCTGTGTTGGACAGCTTCGACGCCGCCGTGGCAGCCGAGCCCCAGACCGAGGGCGAACGGCGGCTGCTCGAGGGGATGCGGGCAACCCTCAACCAGTTGCTCGACGCGCTGGCAAAGGAAGGCCTCGAGGTGATCCCGGCATGGGGAGAACCGTTCGATCCGAATCTGCACGAGGCCGTCGCCTCTAGTGGCGACGGGACCGGCAAGGAGATGGTGTCGCAAGAGTTGCGCCGCGGCTACAGGCTCGGAAGCCGCGTGATCCGCCCGGCGCTGGTGACGGTCGAGAGCACTGGATCGCAATGAACCGCGATTGGGTCGACAAGGACTTCTATCAAGTCCTCGGCGTGCCCTCCGCCGCGACAGCAGAGGAGATCAAGCGGGCCTACCGGAAGCTGGCGCAGAAACACCACCCGGACGCCAACCCGGATGATGCCAAGGCAGAGGACCGCTTCAAGGAGATCACCGAGGCATACGCCACCCTCTCCAACGAGGAGCAGCGCCAGGAGTACGACCAGGTCCGGAAGATGGTCGACTCCGGCGGCTTCGCCGGCTTCCCTGGCGGAAGCGGTGGCTACGGCGGCCAGAGGATCAGGGTCGAGGACCTGAACGACCTGCTCGGTGGCTTCGGGGGCGGATTGTTCGATCGCGGCAACCGCCGTGGCGGGGCCAGGCGCGGCACCGATTTGGCAGCTGAGCTCACTCTTTCCTTCGAGGATGCGGTCAAGGGCGTGACCACCACCGTCTCGGTCCGGGGGGACGCCGTCTGCTCGCGCTGCGGCGGCTCTGGGGCCGAGCCGGGCACACCGGTCGAGGTCTGCCCAACCTGCGGAGGGAGCGGGTCCATTGCCCGCAACCAAGGGCTCTTCTCGTTCAGCGAGCCCTGCCCGCAATGCCGGGGACGGGGAAGGCTCATACCCAATCCCTGCACCCAGTGCCGGGGACGAGGCACCGAGGTGCGCTCCCGCAACCTCAAGGTCAAGATCCCGGCCGGGGTCGGAGATGGCTCCACCATCCGGTTGGCCGGGAAGGGCGGGCCAGGACGCGACGGTGGTCCAGCGGGTGACCTGCTCGTAACCGTCAACGTCCAGGCTCACCCGGTCTTCGGAAGGCGGGGTCGGGATCTGACGCTGAACGTGCCGATCACGTTTGCCGAGGCAGCTCTCGGTACCAGGGTTGAGCTGCCAACTCTGGACGGCCCGGTGACGGTGAAGATCCCGGCCGGCACGCAGAGCGGGAGGACTTTCAGGGTCAGGGGTAAGGGGGTGCAGCCCGACCGAGGGCGAGCAGGAGACCTGCTCGCCAAAGTGGAAGTCGTGATCCCCAAGAAGCTGAGCCGGGACGAAAAGAAGCTGATCGAAGAGCTGGCAGGGCTGGACGTCGAGAGCCCCCGCTCCCACCTGGGGACGACGCCGTGACTGCACGACGGGAGCGCGCAGTCTTCGTCATCTCGGTCGCCGCCGAGATGTCCGGCATGCACCCCCAGACGCTTCGCATCTATGAGAGGCGGGGGCTGATCGAACCGTATCGGACGCCGGGCGGCACCCGTCGCTACAGCCACGAGGACATCGAGAGGTTGATCCTGATCCAAAGGCTCACCTCGCAAGGCTTGAACCTGGAAGGGGTGCGCCAGGTGCTCGACCTGGAGGTCGAGATGAAGGAGTTGCGCCGACAGGTCGATGAGCTCCGCCAGCGGGTGGTCGACATGGAGAGGGACGCCGAACGGCGGGTGGCCGAGGTCCATCAGTCGTACCGGAGTGAGCTGGTGCTGCGCTCGAGCATCCACCCTCAGAGGAAATAGCCGCCAGCCACCAGGGGAGACCTGGCTTCGGAACGAGCTAGCGGCCTCCCGAGCGACCTGGGATACCGCTCAGTCCGGCGGCTCCCCTCGAAGCAACCTCCGGCCGGCTTCGAAGAAGCCAAGGGCTGCGAGCCGCTGGTCCTTCGCTGCAAGCAGCTCGGGGTAGCCGAGCATCGCACCACCGAAGCTGGCGTTCCAGTAGCTGTGGACCAGGTCGTGCTTGTTCCAGGGCGACACGTACAGGTACGGCTCCGAGTACATCGCATCGCCCGGGGACGCGCCGAACGAAGCCCGCCCGCCCTGATCGCTGTCACCCAATTCGACGGCGGGATCGAAGTGCTCGGGCCAGAGCTGCACACGCGACACCGACTCGTCGTCTGTGGCACCGGCCCTCAACTCCTCGAGGACCGAGGTGGCGAAGCCGAACCAGTCCGCCAGGGCGGCCGCGGCCGCCGGCCCGACGCTCAGCTTCCTGGTGGGATCCTCCGGAAGCGGGGGATCGTGGAATCCTCCGCTGAACCAGCTGTCTCGATGGACCAGGCCGACGAACTCGGCCGCATCCTGAACGCTCGTCAACGGGACCGTGTGAGCAGTGGCCCGCATCTGCCAGATGATTGAGGTGCCTTCGATGCGAACTTGCTCATCGGTGGCGAAGAAGGGTGTGCCGAACCCACCCTTGGTGTAGCGCAGGCCGATCCGCCCTGTGATGACGGAACGTAGGGGGGCCAACACGAAGAAGGCGAGTTGGTGCAATGACCCCCGGGTCTCCTCGAAATCGGGCGGCAAGGCCTCGAGCCGTCGGAAGCTGGCCAGCCACCGCTCTGAGGCGAATCCCGCCAGTGAGGGGTGGCGCTTCGCCATGTCATCCCAGGTGGTGGCACTGGCTGTGGTCGGTGTCACCAGAAGCCGACTTGACTTCTCACCGGGGACCGCAGGGTCGTCGGCATACCACCGGTCGAGAACCGCGGGGGGAGATGGCTCCAGGACTCGCGCTTCGTAACCCACGGGGAGCATCTGTTGCGCCTCCAGCCTGGGGTGGCGGGGCGCGATGGCAACCGGTTGGGACCTCATACCGGAAGATCAGAACGGAGCCGGGCCGAGGCCGACGACACTCGATATGGCGTCGTCCCCAGCCACGCGCTCTGGGATCAGCTGCGCACGAGAGCGAAGTTCGCCAATCTCGAGCTCGACGACCAGTGCCTTTCCCGCCACACCGGTCCCGTCGAGCACAGTCACCTCCCCTTTCCAGGAGGCAGCCTCGTAATCCTCCTCGAGCGTCGCAGTGCCCACTGCCAGCAGGACGCCATTCGGGTCGAGGATGCGCACGACGCCGGCGTATGGCACGGCGAGAGAATAAGCCTCCAGCCGCAGCCTCCAGCCGACCACCTCCAGCCGGGCAACAGCTGTTCGCGTCCCGCCAAGCCGATGTGCAGGAGCCATGCGCAGGTTCAGGCGGCTCGTCCGTGTGGAGGGCACGTGAGCTTGTGGAGGCGATCTGTCGCATCACCGCGGGGTTCCCCAGATTCGAAGAGTTCGGAATGATGTCGCAACTTCGGCGCGCAGCAATATCGGCGCCGAGCAACATCGCCGAAGGGGGCCGGCCGGGAATCTCCTCGCGGCGAGCTCAGTTCGTTTCCATCGCAAGCATCGCCAAATGAACTGGAGAGCCTTCTTGTTACAGCCGAGGACCTCTCATACCTGTCCAATGAGGAAGCGCGCGAACTGATCCTTGAAGTCTCCGAGATCAGTCGGATGGTCACCACACCGAGGACGCGTTGGCGCAAGGGTCCCTGATCGCGCTGAGCGGGACGACTGATGGGTGGCTGGGGGCTGGGGGTTGGAGGCTGGAGACTGGTGGCTGCTCAGGCCCGGAGCATCGGGTCGGAGAAGGCGAGCTCGCCACTCGAGGCATCGACCGTGACCGAGTCGCCGTCGGCGTAGTCGCCCCGCAACAGCATGGTGGCCAGACGGTCGGCCAGATCCTTCTGTATCACCCGTTTGAGCGGTCGGGCGCCATAGACGGCATCGAATCCCTTCTCGGCCAGCAGGTCTTTGGCTGCGTCGGTGACGATGAGCTCGATCCTGCGATCGGCGAGCCGCTGCCGTAGGTGCCCGAGCTGGATGTCGACGATTGCCCGCAGCTGCCCAGCCGTCAGCCGGTGGAAGACGACGATGTCGTCCAGCCGGTTCAGGAACTCGGGTCGGAAATGCCCTTGCACCGCCTTCATCACCCGGTCCTCCACCACCTCGTCCGCCACGTCCGGCTGGATGTACTCGGAGCCGAGGTTCGAGGTCATCACCAGCAGCGCGTTGGTGAAGTCGACGGTCCTCCCCTGACCGTCGGTCAGGCGCCCATCGTCCATCAGTTGCAGTAGGACGTTGAACACCTCCGGATGGGCCTTCTCCACCTCGTCGAGGAGGATGACCGAGTATGGGCGTCGCCGGACCGCCTCGGTCAGCTGGCCGCCCTCGTCGTAGCCGACATACCCGGGCGGTGCCCCGATCAGCCGCGAGACGGTGTGCTTCTCCTGGTATTCGGACATGTCGATGCGGACCATCGCCCGCTCGTCGTCGAATAGGAACTCGGCGAGAGCCCTGGCCAGCTCGGTCTTGCCCACCCCGGTCGGTCCGAGGAAGAGGAACGAACCGATCGGACGATGCGGATCGGAGAGGCCGGCCCGGTTCCGTCGAACCGCGTCTGCCACAGTGGACACGGCTTCGTCCTGACCTACCACCCTCTGGTGAAGGTGGTCCTCGAGGTGGATCAGCTTCTCGACCTCGCCCTCCATCAGCTTGGTGACCGGGATCCCGGTCCAGCGGGCGACCACCTCTGCCACGTCCTGGTCGGTGACCTCCTCCGACAGCATCCGGCCCTGGGTGTGGAGCTTCTCCAGCTCCTCCTGGTGCAGCCCGAGCTGCCCTTCGAGCTCGCGCAGCGTCCCATAACGGAGCTCGGCCGCCCTCGCCAGGTCGCCGTCGCGCTCCGCCCGCTCGGCCTGGGCCCTTGCCTCCTCGATGCGTTCCTTGATGCTGCGGATTCCTGCGATTGCATCCTTCTCGAGGTTCCATCTGGCGGTCAGTGTGTCGATCTGCTCCGAGAGGTCGGCGAGCTCCTGCTCGAGGAAGGCGAGCCTCTCCTTCGATACCGCGTCCGACTCCTTCTTGAGGGCCTCGCGCTCGATCTCCAACTGGATCCTGCGCCGGGTGAGCTCATCGATCTCCTCTGGCATGGAGTCGATTTCGATACGCAGGCGGGAAGCGGCTTCGTCGATCAGGTCGATGGCCTTGTCGGGGAGATGCCTGCCGGTGATGTAGCGATCGGACAGGACGGCGGCAGCCACCAGAGCCGAGTCGGTGATCCGGACCCCGTGATGAACCTCGTAGCGCTCCTTCAGGCCGCGCAGGATCCCGATCGCATCGGCGACGCTCGGGCTCTCGACCAACACCGGTTGAAACCTCCGCTCGAGAGCGGCGTCCTTTTCGATGTGCTTGCGGTACTCGTCGAGGGTGGTGGCCCCGATCATGCGCAACTCGCCGCGGGCAAGCATCGGCTTTAGCATGTTGGAGGCATCCATCGCCCCTTCGGCAGCGCCGGCTCCAACCACGGTGTGGAGCTCGTCGAGGAAAGTGATCACCGCTCCCTCAGAGGCTCGGATCTCGTTGAGAACGGACTTGAGCCGCTCCTCGAACTCACCGCGGTACTTGGCCCCGGCCACCATTGCCCCAAGGTCGAGCGCCACGATCCGCTTGTCTTTCAGCCCCTCGGGGACGTCGCCATCGGCGATCCTCCGCGCCAGCCCTTCGACGATGGCGGTCTTGCCTACCCCGGGCTCGCCGATCAGGACCGGGTTGTTCTTGGTCCGCCGCGAGAGCACCTGGATAACACGCCGGATTTCGTCGTCACGCCCGATTACCGGGTCCAACTTGTCGCGGCGGGCAAGTTCCGTGAGGTCCCGGCCGTATTGCTCGAGGGCATTGAAGGTCGACTCCGGATCCTGCGAGGTGACCCGCTGGCTCCCTCTGATCTCGACCAGGGCGTTGAGGATGGACGAGCGAGTCAGTCCCAGTGACCGCAGCGCCTCCCCGGAGGCGTCGCTCGAATCGGCGAGGGAGAGCAGCATGTGCTCGACCGACAGGTAGTCGTCCTTGAGATCCGCCCGCGACCGATCGGCATCCTCCAGCACCCGGCCGAGATCGGGAGTCATCCCCGGCTCGGAGCCGCCGTAGGTCTTCGGGAGCCCTTCCAGGACCTCCTCGATGCGGGCCCTGAGGTCGGGCGGGTTCACCCCGAGCTTGTTCAGGACCGGATAGATCAGCCCGTCGGCCTGGCCCAACAGAGCCATGACCAGATGGGCCGGCTGGATGCCGGAGTGGTTGCGCGATGAAGCCAGTTCGCGGGCCGCCAGCAATGCCTGCTGGCTTCGGTTGGTTAGCTTTTCGTAGTCCATCTTCGGCTTCCCTGGAACTTGAGTGCATATATATCAAGTTTCGGCGAGGCGATGGTATTCCGGCCCATCCGGGAGTGCGGATGGCGCTCGAGCTAGCCCGAGCCGGTCTCGCCGGTGAGGAATGCCCCCAGCCAGCCGGCCAGGAGATCGCGGTCGATCGGGGTGTCATAGGTGGGGATGGCGGCCTCCGCCACCTCTTCGGGGATGAGCTTGCCCCGTCGGGCTTCGAGCAGCGCTCGCCCGTAGTCGGACGAGTACTCGGGATGACCTTGGATCCCGAGGAAGCGGTCACCCATCATGAACATCGACACAGCGCAGTGATCGTTGGCGGCCAGAACTCGGGCGCCGTCAGGCATTCGCACCACCTGGTCCTGGTGGCTGACCACACAGCGGTACGAGGGGGCATCCGGGACCATCCAGGGCTCGTGCGAGACCACTTCCGCCGCCTTCACGCCCACGCCCCAGCCCGTATCCGCCCTTCGCACCTCGCCGCCCAGGGCCTGCGCCATCATTTGTGAGCCGAAGCAGATCCCGAGGTAGCGGCCGCCTTCGGCATAGAGGTCGGCCACCACCGACTGGAAGCCCATGACCCAAGGCGTGCCGTCGTAGACCGAGGCACGAGACCCGGTTGCGACGTATGCGTCGCAGTCGTCGAGTGACCGGGGTCGCTCTCCGAGAGTCTGGTCGAAGCTCTCGTACTGCCAGCCGCGACCATCGAACAGCGAGACAACCATTTCGTCATAGTCGCCGGCGATCTCGGCGTAGTCAGGCAGGACGTGATCGGTCACCAGGATGCCGACCTTCATCGCCACCTCATTGCTCTGCGATGAACACGGTCTTGTATTCCGAGTACTGGTCGAGGGCCGCCATCCCCTGCTCCCGCCCGAAGCCGGATTGCTTCACCCCGCCAAAAGGCGCCTCGATGTGGACGCTCGAAGAGGAGTTGATCGAGAGCATCCCCGTCTCTACCCCTCTGGCGACACGCAACGCCCGTCCGATGTCACGGGTCCATATCGATCCCGATAACCCGAAGATGCTGGCGTTGGCCAGCCGGATCGCCTCCTCCTCTCCCTGGAACGGGAGCATCGCCACCACCGGCCCGAAGATCTCTTCTTGCATGACCCTCGTGCCGGGATCCGCGCCGGTGACAACGGTCGGAGCGAGGTAGAAGCCGGCGTTGCCGATGCGGTTGCCCCCCGACTCGATCGAAGCACCCTCTGACGCGGCCAACTCGAGGTAGCCCTCCACCCGATCCCGTTGGCTCGATGTGATGAGCGGCCCCATCTCGGTCGACTCCGCCGACGGATCCCCCACCTTGATCGATTCGGCCCGGGCCGTGAAGCGCCTAAGGAACTCGTCGTACACGGAGCGCTCGATCAGCATCCGGCTCCTGGCGCAGCAGTCCTGTCCGCTGTTGTCGTATACCGACCAGATCGACGACTCGACACAGACATCGAGATCGGCATCTTCGAAAACCAGGTTCGCAGACTTCCCACCTAGCTCCAGCGAGACCCGCTTGATCCCCGGCGCCGCCTGCTGCATGATCGCTGTCCCCACTTCGCTGGACCCGGTGAAGGCCACCTTCCCCAGGAAAGGATGAGAGACGAGGGCCTCTCCGATCTCCGAGCCCCTTCCCGTCACGACCGAGAACACTCCCTCCGGCAGCCCCGCCTCGATGCAAAGATCGGCCAATGCCAGTGCGGTGAGTGGAGTCACCTCAGCCGGCTTGGCCACCACCGAATTGCCCATTGCCAGTGCAGGCGCCAGCTTCCAGCCCAAGATGAGGAGTGGGAAGTTCCAGGGGATGATCGCCGCGCAGACCCCGATCGGCTCGTGGAAGGTCAGCAGCGTGCCGCGAGCCTGTCCGGGGATGGTCTGGCCGTGGAATTTGTCGACCGCTCCGGCGTAGTAATCGAAGGTGGCCGCCGCCGCGGCCACCTCGCCTCTGGCTGCTGTGATCGGCTTGCCTACGTTCCTCGACTCGAGGGCGGCGAGCCGGTCTGAGTCTCGCCTGATCAGGTCGGCGATACGGCGGAGGACGTCACGCCGCTCTCGAACGGGCGCCTTCCTCCAGACCCCCTGTTCGAAGGCACGGTTGGCTGTTTCGACCACAAGGGCCACCTCCCGAGCGGTGTAGCGGGGAACCTGGTCGAAAACGGCACCGCTGGCGGGATCGATCAGCTCGGTCTGCACTGTCCCGAAGGGTAAGCCTGACTCACGCCGACATTCCGGTCAGCGCAGGGCTTGCCAGGTCATTTGTCCTGGCCCGGTGAGGCCGAGCCCATCTCCCGCAACTAGCTCCACCGGCGCCTCCGCCGGATCGACGGAGACCGAGACCAGCCTCCATGGGTCCGGGGTCAGGAGGATCAGCGCCTTTCCGTCCGGCGACCACACCGCCCCGGACGCAGGAATGGGTGTGAAGCCCCCGACCTTCATGGAGCCGTCGCGCGCCAGCAGCTGGAGTCCGGCCTCTATGTCCACGTAGGCGATGGTCCCGCCATCGGGCGACCATGTGATGTCGTAGCCGGCGCCCTGGATCGGCGTCGCCGCCAATTCACGAAGGCTCCGCCCTTCGGTGTTGGCGATCTGGACGAACTCGCCACCTACGGCCTCTTCCGACAACAGATCGTCCGGGCCCCTCACCGACCCGCTGATGGCCAGAAGCCCGGTCACCGGCGACCAGGCGATCGAGCTGAACTCGTCGTGGGTGGGGAGATTGGCGACGTCGATCCCGGGTTGTACGCCGGTTATCAGCCGAACAAGCCTCTCTCCGGCGAGGGGGACACCCAGAACCTGGTCGGGGTAGGCGATCCCGACCGTCGCGTTGTCCGGGCTCCATTCGAAGTCGGCGATCTGGCCGGCGCCAACAGAAGGCCCGACGATATTGCCCCGGTCCGGTCCCACCCCGAAGGAGAGGATCCTGAGAGAAGTGCGACCCTGGACCAGGAAGGCGACCTTGGTGCCGTCCGGCGACCAGCGCGGGCATGGCCCGGCCGGGTCGAGCTGCCTGTCGAAGCGTGACTCCTCGACGACCCCGCCCCCCTCGAGCCTGGCGATGACCAGGTCGCCGCCGTCGACATAGGAAAGGGTCTGGCCATTCGGGGCGAAAGCCGGACAGGTCTGGTCAGTGGCGTCACCAGACGCACCGAGCACCCGCCGGGGCACCACACCTTCTGCCACCGCATAGATGTCCGAGCCGCTGGACTCCCCCACCCGCTCGGCGTCTTCCCTCGCCTGGAAGAGGATCCAGCCGTTGGACGGCCCTGCGGCCGGTGGCTCCCTCTGCACCAAGAGGACGCCCGCGAACACAACCAGGCACAGCCCAATCACTACTGCCAGAAGGAGCTTCCGGCTGATCCCACCTTCGCTCGCAGCCATGGGAGCGCTCATCGCGTCAGCCTCAGACAAGCAGACGCCGGGGCCCAGCGCGGCGGACAATGCGAGAGGCCCCGCACAACCCGGCGGGGCCTCTCACAACGTGGTCGATGCTCGCTACTTGGTGTCGGCCACGTGGGTCTTGCCGTAGCCCTCGTCCTCGGGATGGCCGTGCGCGCCCTTGGTCATGGCGAACTCCTCCTCCGGAGAAAGGACCAGCTTGTGGCGTCCGGCGAAGGCAAAGTAGACGATGCCGAGCACGAACCAGGCCGCAGCCAGATACACCGCCAAGCGATAGTCCTCATTGGCAAGCGTGGCGGCCAGCGAGGCCAAGGCGATGACGCCGGCAAGTGCGGCGCCGGGGACGCCGATGGGGCTCCGATACGGCCGCAGGATGTTGGGCATCTTCTGGCGGAGCCGGATGAACGAGAGGCACTGCATCGCGTATGAGATGACCGCTCCAAACACGGCCATCCGCAGCAATGCTCCGCCAACGGCACCGGTTGCGCCTGGGTCCTGCAGGTACAGCCACACTGCCAAGGCGAACCCGATGGCCGCCCCCAAGAGCAGGGCGAGCCAGGGCGTCTTGCGGGTGCCGTGAGTCACCGACATCCACTTGGGGAAGTATCCCGCCCGTGACAGCGAGTAAATGTTGCGACCGTAGGCGTAGATGATGGTGTGGAAACTTGCGATCAGCCCTGAGAGGGCTGCCAGCCCGAGCAGTGCCGCTCCGGTTTCGCTGCCGAGGATCGCCCTGAACCCGTCCAGCAACGGTTCGCCGGAGAGCCGGATCGCCTCTGCCCCGGTCACCCCGGTGTTCAGGAAGAGGACGAGAAAGCCGGTAATCACGAGGGTGACCAGACCCCAGATCGTGGCTCGTGGAACATCCCGTTTCGGGTCCATCGACTCCTCGGCCGCCAGGGGCAGCTCCTCGATGGCCAGGTAGAACCAGATGGCCATTGGCAGGGCCAGGAAAATCCCATAACCGCCAAACGGCAGGAACGGGGTCCCACCCGCCGCAGGAACGATGTTATTCAGCAAGCCGCTGTTGAACTTCGGGATGGCGAGGATGAAATATGCCGCCAGGACAGCCAGCGAGATGAGGCAGATCGCCACCGAGAAGCGCATCGTCGCCTCGATGCCGAGGATGTTCAAGCCCAGGAAAATGAGATAGAAGATCGCCAGCAGCAACAAAACGTGGACTTCCCATCCGAACAGGAGATCGAGTACCGACTGCGCATATATGGCTGCGAAGTACCCGACTGTTGCGGTCGTCACCACGTACTCGATGTTCTCGGCCAGGCCCGTGATAAAGCCGCCCCACGGACCCATGGCCGATCGAGCGAAGGAATAGGCGCCTCCAGTGTGCGGCAGGGCCGGTGACATCTCGGCGATGCTGTAGCAAAGGCCGAAATACATGACCGTGATGATCACGGTCGCAACCAGCAAACCACCGAAGCCGGCCACGTCCAGGCCAAGGTTCCACCCAGAGAAGTCCCCAGAGATGACCGCTGCCACCCCCAGGGCCCACAGAGACCAAACCCCGGCATGGCGCCTCAAGCCACGCTTGTCGAAGTACTGCTGGTCGACGTCGGTGTACTTAACCGAGCCGACCTGACGCTCCTGCGCCATGCCACCCTCCCTCGCGATTGGGGCGGCGGGCGACAGGCCCAGCCGCCGAGGAGAAGGTATCAGTTGGCGGGATTGCGCGTCGTCCGGATGCGCATGTTTCAGAGGCATGAGAGCGGCCGTGCTCCTAGCCTCGAAGCCAGGACGGAAGGAGCTTCTTGGCCATTCAGATCGCCGGAATGTTGGACCCAAAGGAACTCGAGAAGCTGGTCGGATCCGGGAAGATCGACACCGTGGTCGCGGCCTTCACCGACCACTATGGCCGCTTGCACGGCAAGCGCTTCGATGCCGGATACTTCCTGGAAGAGGTGGCCGGCCATGGCACCCATGGGTGTGACTACCTGCTGACGGTCGACATGGAAATGGAGCCGGTTCCGGGATACCGCTACGCCAACTGGGAGCTGGGGTATGGGGACTTCCATATGGTGCCCGACCTCGCCACTCTGAGGGTGGCGGCCTGGTTGGACAGGACCGCTTTCGTTCTTTGCGATCTGGAAGATCCACGTGAGCACGGCCACGTCACCGTTGCCCCCCGCAGCATCCTCCGCCATCAGATCGAGAAGCTGGAGGAGACCGGGTTCGTGGCGATGGCAGGATCAGAACTCGAGTACTTCATCTACGAGACTTCGTACCGACAGGCAGCCGCCTCCAAGTACAACGACCTGACCCCAGCCGGCTGGTACATCGAGGATTACCACCTGCTGCAGGGCACGAGGGAGGAGGACTACAACGCCGCCGTCCGCCGGTACCTGGCAGGGTCAGGGGTCCCGGTCGAGAACTCGAAGGGTGAGTGGGGTCGCGGCCAGCATGAGATGAACATTCGCTACGCCGACGTGCTCACGATGGCCGACCGGCACACGGTCATGAAGCTCCTCATGAAGGACACTGCGGAGCGGCAGGGGAGAGCCGTGACCTTCATGGCCAAGCCGGACATGACCGAGGCGGGATCGTCCTGCCACATGCACCTGAGCCTGTGGAAGGACGGCAAGAGCGCCTTCCCCGGCGATCGCGAAGAAGGCAGGGCGAAGGTCTCTGACACCTTCCGTTACTTCCTGGGAGGGTGGATGGCACATGTGCCGGAGTTGATGGTGCTCTTCGCCCCGACCGTCAACTCCTACAAGCGTTACCAGGACGGCTCCTGGGCTCCCACCAGGATCGCCTGGAGCTATGACAACCGGACCGCAGGCTTCAGGGTCGTCGGCGAAGGCAACAGCCTGAGGATCGAGTGCCGCATTCCCGGTGCCGACTGCAACCCCTACCTGGCGTATGCAGCCGTGTTGGCGGCGGGGATGGACGGCATCGCCAACCAGATCGAGCCGCCTCCGATCTTCACCGGCGACGTGTACCAGGCCGGTGAGCTGCCGCGGGTCCCCTACACCCTGCGGGATGCCACCGACCTCTTCGAGTCGTCTCAGTTCGTCAAGGAGGCACTCGGTGAAGAAGTGCAGGAGCACTACTCCCATTTCCTACGGGTCGAGCAGAAGGCCTTCGACAACAGCGTGACCGACTGGGAGCGCTGGCGCTATTTCGAGCGCATCTGAACGGCGGCCGGAGAGGAGGACGATGTCTCGGCTGGACGGCAAGGTCGCCCTTATCACCGGGGGCGGCTCCGGCATCGGCCGGGAGACCTCGCTCTTGTTCGCGGCGGAGGGGGCTTTGATCGCCGCCGTCGACGTCAACCAGGCGGCGACGGAGGAGACCGTGGAACTCGTGGCGCAAACCGGAGGGAAGGCCCTCGCCATAGTGGCCGACGTGGCCGATGCTTCCTCGGTGGCCGACATGGTCGCCCAGACCGAGTCCGCTTTCGGTCGACTCGACGTTCTCTTCAACAACGCCGGGATCATGCACTCGGCGGACGACGACGCCGTCAACACCGACGAAGCGGTGTGGGACCTCACCATGGACATCAATGCCAAGGGGGTCTTCCTGGGATGCAAGTTCGGCATCCCCGCCATCCAGCGAGCCGGAGGGGGCTCCATCATCAACACAGCCAGCTTCGTGGCGGTCCTAGGAGCGGCTACCCCGCAGGTTGCCTACACGGCATCGAAAGGCGCGGTCTTGGCGATGACCCGGGAGCTGGCGATCGTCCATGCCCGCCAGAACATCAGGGTCAATGCCCTTTGCCCCGGCCCGCTTCGAACCGAGCTGCTCATGAAGTTCCTCGACACCGAGGAGAAGAAGCAGCGCAGGCTGGTTCACATACCGATGGGCAGGTTTGGCGAGGCCAAGGAGATGGCACAAGCCGCCTTGTGGCTGGCATCGGACGAGTCGTCCTACGTGACCGGCAGCACGTTCCTGGTGGATGGCGGCATCACGGCCGCCTACGTCACGCCGATCTGATCACTTCCCGCCTACTAAGGGGGCTTGTCAGCGGCCGATCCGGCGGTTGACCGCGTCGAGCACGGCCTTGGCCGCCGCCGTCACCGGGTCCCCGTGCCGGATCAATGCCGAGCCGACCAAATCTCCGTTGCCTCGCTCACGCACCTGGGCCAGTGCCACCCGCATCTCCCCGATGTCCGAGGTCCCCATGGCGGTCAGGTCGAGGGTGATGGAACCTCCCGTGAACGACTCCACCGCCCGCAAGGTGGCCTCTCCGACCAGCCTGGCGCGATGGGAGGGCTCGGCATCGCCGCTGGCCTGGCCCGCATACGCGCGCCCGGCCGAGACGAGGGTCACCTCCACCGTTACGCCATCGCCGACGAGGTGCTCGTCGATGGTCGAAAGTACGGGCCGCTCCCCTGGCATTGGGCCGGGAGGGTAACCACGCTTCCAATTAGGGTCGTGGGACCCGGCAACCGGAGGGGCACATGGTCAAGGAGTTCAAAGAGTTCATCAGCAAGGGGAATCTGATTGACATCGCGGTCGGGTTCGTGATGGGTGTTGCCTTCGCATCGGTCGTCACGACGTTCGTCAACCGGATCGTGAACCCGCTGATCGGCCTCGTGTTCGATGTCTCGAGCCTTGACTCGCTTTGGGCCTTTGGGAACATCGACGAGGCCACCGGGCTGCCGGCTGGAAGCGTCGGCGCCTTCTTGGGCGCCGTGCTCAACTTTGTGATCATTTCGCTCGTCCTCTTCTTGGTGGTCAGGGCCTACAACCGGATGCGGGCAGCCAAGGAAGACGAGGGGCCGTCCGAGGAGGTCCAGCTCTTGCGCGAGATCCGCGACTCCCTCGCCGGGCGGGCCTAGTCCGAGGATTCGGTGAAGGCCGACCTACCATCGTCTGATCGGCGGCGTGAGGTGATCAGCCTTGGATAATGAGGTCTGGAGATGGATCTGGACCGGCATTGCCGTCGTCATGGGGATCGGGGAGATGCTCACCGCCGGGTTCTTCCAGCTCCCGTTTGCCATCGGGGCGGCGGTAGCAGCAGTCCTCGCCTGGCTCGACGTCGACGGCGTCTACCAGTGGATTGCCTTCTTCCTCGTATCCGGAGTGGCATTTGCCTACCTGCGCAGATTCGTTCGCGGCCAGGACGAGAAGGAACAACCGGTGATAGGGGCAAACCGATGGGTCAGCCGCACCGGGATGGTCCTCGAGACGATCGACCCCGACGCCGCCACCGGGATCGTTCGCATCGAAGGAGGCGAACAGTGGCGAGCTACCAGTGATGGCGGGCCTATCGCCGCCGGCACCAAGGTTGTCATCACCGAGGTTCGGGGCACTCGCCTAGTGGTCACCCCGGAACCAAACAGCGAGTAGAAGGGGGCGGGAGTGGAGATTGTCAGCCTGCTGGCCGTAGTCGCGGCGGTGATCATCATCGTGGCCGCCCTCGGCTTCAAAGTCGTCCGCCCATATGAGAAGGGGCTGGTCGAGTTCCTCGGGCGTTATGAGAAGACCGTCGACTCAGGGCTCCGCTGGGTGATGCCGTTCGTAAAGCGGATCGACAAGGTCGACATGCGTGAGCAGGTCGTGGACGTCCCCCCTCAGGAGGTCATCACGAAGGACAACGTGGTGGTGACTGTCGACGCCGTCATCTACTTCGAGGCCACCGACCCGGTCAAGTTGCGGTACAACGTGGCGAACTTCGCCTTGGCCGTAACCAAGCTCGCCCAGACCAATCTTCGCAACGTGATCGGTGACTTGGACCTCGACTCCGCTCTGACTTCGCGTGAGCACATCAACGCCAAGCTGCGCCAGATCCTCGACGATGCCACCGACAAGTGGGGCACAAGGGTCGTACGGGTCGAGATACAGAGGATCGAGCCGCCTGCCGACGTGACCCAGGCAATGCACAGGCAGATGAAGGCGGAGCGTGACCGGCGGGCCGTCGTCACCGAGGCAGAGGGCGAGAAGACCTCGAGGATCCTCCACGCCGAAGGCCTCAAGCAGGCGAACATCATCGACGCCGAGGGCCAGGCCGAGGCGATCCGCCGGGTGGCGGACGCCGAGAAGTATCGCCAGGAGACCGTGGCCGACGGCGAAGGGAGAGCCATCGAACGGGTCTACTCGGCCATCCACACCGGTGACCCCACACCCGATCTGATCGCCATCAGGTACCTGGAGGCACTCAAGTCGGTCGCCAACGGCCAGGCCACGAAGTTGTTCCTGCCTCTGGATGCCGCCGGTTTTCTGAGCGGCATCGCCGCCATCGGAGAGTTGTGGCGAGAAGGAGCGACGGCATTGCCCAACGGCAACTCGCCGCCGCCGCCTACTCCTCCGTCCTCGTGACGGAGGCGACGCTGGCCTCGACCTCGTCCGGAGTCACCGGGGGGTAGAAGACCAGCATGTAGAGGTCGCATCGCTCCTCGCCGGTGCCCTCGTACCAGGCGACCACCCACTTCCCGTCCTGGTGGGGACCGGCCACCCCGCGCACACCGGCGACCATCACCTCTCCCTTCTCGCCGGGCCAGTCCACCGGTGGAAGTGCCCCCCTGACGAGGGCGAGCGAGAGGTTCCCTTCCGCGTCGACCCAGAAGATCGACCGGGTGCCCCCGATCGAAGTGAAGACGTCGAGATCGATGAGGCTGGGATCGGTGGCAGCGCCCTGCACCGCCCCCGGGAACTCGCCGATGCGGTACGGAGGGTTGTCGCACTCCACCAGCGACGGGATCGAGGTGGTCGGTCCCGACGCGGTGGTGCTCGACGAGGCGGCTCCGGTGGTGGTGCTCACAGCACCGCTGCATGCGGTCAGGAGGACCACCGCAATCAGGCAGCGGCGCATCGCCGGGGACGTTAGGCGCGCACCACTCGTATATCGTCTCACGCTCCTATGACCGCCACCGACCTCAAACACACGGCCAAGCAGCGATTCGACGATGCCTCGGGAGCGCTGCAGGAGATCAGCCACTGGATGTATGCCAACCCCGAGGTCGCCCTAGAGGAGCGCGAGTCATCGGCTCGCCTCGTGAAGTTCCTTGCCGGAGCCGGATTCGAGGTCGAGTATCCGGCCTACGGCTTGGAGACGGCCTTCGCCGCCAGAGCCGGCAGCTCGGGCCCGGAGGTGGTGGTTTGCGCCGAGTACGACGCCCTCCCCGGAGTCGGCCATGCCTGCGGGCACAACATCATCGCCACTGCCGCCGCGGGCACGGGCTACGCCTTGCTGCCACTGGTCGACGAGTTGGGGATCCGCCTCACCGTGCTCGGCACCCCCGCCGAGGAGAAGCACGGCGGCAAGGTCGACCTGATCGAGGCCGGAGCCTTCTCCGACGCCGCGGCCGCGATGATGATCCACCCGTCGACCCACGACGTGGTCGACCCCAATGTCATAGCCGTGTCGCATCTCGACGTCACCTATCACGGCAAGGAGGCCCATGCCTCTGCCTACCCACATCTCGGGGTCAATGCCTTGGACGCCTTCGTGCAGGCGTATGTGAACATCAGCACCCTTCGCCAGCACCTGGTGCCAACAGACAAGGTGCACGGGATCATCACCCATGGCGGGGAGGCGGCCAACATCATCCCTGCCCTGACGAAGTCGACCTGGTACGTACGAGGACAAACCCGGGAGCGGCTCGACGAGGTGACGGCCAAGGTCAACGCCTGTTTCGAGGCAGCGGCGATCGCCACGGGCTGCACGTTGGAAGTGACGGCAGTCGGTCACATATTCGACGAGCTCAACTCGAACCCACTCCTGGTCGACCTCTACCAGCAGAACACCACTGCACTGGGCCGACCGATGCTGCGCGGCGACGAGCTTCCCCCCTCCATGACCGGGTCGACCGACATGGGCAACGTGTCGCAGGTCCTTCCCACCATCCACCCGATGATCAGCATCGGCTGCTTCCCGATCGTCAACCACCAGCCCGAGTTCGCTGCTCACACGGTCACGGCGGAAGGTGACAAGGCGATCGAAGACGGCGCGCTGGGCATGGCGGGGACCATCATCGACCTGGCCGCCTCGGGCCGCTGGGAAGAGCTCTAGCTAGCCGACGGCGTAGAAACCGCCGTCGCGCGATCCGAAATAGGCGACGCCCTTCCACACTGCGGGTGTCGCCTCGATGCAGCTGTCGGAGATTTGAAACGACCAGTTGGAGGCAGGCTGCCGGGGGTCCGCCAGCGAATAGCTGCGAAGCTGCCCGTCGCAAGTGGTGGTGACAAGCGTGTCATCGACGACGACCGGGGACCCCCACGTGTGCCATCCGACGCTGTCGGTCCAGTCGACGTCCCCGGTCTCCCCGTCGATGGCCAGCAGCTTCCCGGTCATCGAGTTGACGTAGACCTCCCCCAGGTGGAGAGCCACGGTGCTCCAGCTCCCCGACTGGTCGTTGCCGGCCGTGAGGTCGACTCCCCAGATCCGGGGATCGCCATCTCTATAGGGGTCGAGCTTGAGGATCTGGCCGATTTCCTTTGTTCGGTCGATGTTGCCCTGGGTCCGATATCCGAGCGCGATCTGATCTGGCTTGACGTTCACCGAGGCGTAGAGCATTCCCTGGTCGTCCACCACCAACGTGGCGTCGATGTCCCCTCCTGCCCAATAGTCGAACACCACGGGAGCTTCTCCCGATCTGATGTTGCTGATGTCGAGTCCCATGATGCGCCCGCCGGAGTTGGCGAAGTAGACCCGCTGGTCGAACACCGCCACCGAGTTCTCGATCGAGACATTGATCCCGGAGAGGTCGATGAAGTCCTGGTCATAGCTCGGCATGTCGAACAGGACCCGCGGGTCGACCGTGGCCTTGCCCTCGGAGTCGTAGCCGCGGTTGAGCTCGATGGCGAAGAACCATCCGTTCTCGCCGCCCTCATAAAGGATGTCGTCCAGGATCACCGGGTCGCCGTCCCAGTCGTCGTTCCATGTGCCCTCGACAGCGGTGGCATCCATCGACCACAACTCGGTCGGATCCTCCCGGTCGAGAGCCACGACCCTCAGCTTGTTGTCGCGCGATCCGAAGTAGATGAGGGGGTAGCCGTCAGGATCGAGGCTGCCGGAGCCCTTGACCAGGTCACCGGTCTCGAAGGCATTGCGGGTTGGCTCTCCTGTGGCGGCATCCAGGAAGTGGACGTTGTGGTCATAGGCCCCGAAGATCAGCTCGGTGATGCCATCCGGCCTCTCCCAAACAACCGGCTGACCCGTCCAACCGGTTCCACACCAGGTCTTGGTCACTCCCAAGTTGGTCGACTCACCGCACAGCCCGCCGTTGTCGGGGGTGCGCCAGAGCACACTGGGATCGGATGGGGCGGGGCCCTGGCCGTAGTAGGTCCTGGTGGGGTTGCCCCTGAACATGGTCAGCCCGTTGGTCGTCCCCCAAGGCATACCCACCGTCCAAGCCGGCACCGTCCCCTCCGGTCGCTCCTCCACCGGCAAGCTGGTCTGGGCGGGGGTGGACGTGCTGGGGCTGCCCACTGCGCCGGTGGTGGTCACCTCCAATGACGGGGTAGTGGAGGTGGTCCCTTCTCCGTCGTTGCCGGGAGATGTGATGAGCCTCGCCACCAGCACCAGGCCAAGGCCCATCACCATGGCCAGGACCACCATGCGGGAGCGGCCCGGATCAGCCATGACAAGGAGGTTCGGCGGTCAGGACCGGGTGCCCGGAGGACTCGATCTCCGCAGGAATGAGGCACGCCTCCAGACTTCCGTCCGGGCTGATGATGACTCTCGCCACGGCGGTGGTGGCCCCTGCGGTGCTGAGCCGCGGCCAGATGAAGTTGCCCAAACTCCACGCGACTGGACGGCCGGCGACCATCTCCAGCGGCTGCAGACGATGGGGGTGATGGCCAAAGATCACGTCTGCTCCGGCTGCGATCATGGCCTCAGCCCGGCGCACATCGTCATCACGGGGCAGGGTATCCAGCTCCACCCCCCAATGAATTGTCACTACGACGAAGTCGGACACCGTCGCCGCCCTGGTGACGGCTTCGACCATGGCATCGGTGTCGTCGCCATCGGCCATTCCCGGCTGGTCCTCGGTGGCGATCCAGCTGTGTGAAGGAACGACGCCTCCGAAGCCGATGACCGCGACCTTCCAGCCATTGACCTCGAACACGGCGGGCTCGGTCGCCTGGGCGACATCGGCCCCGACTCCCACCGGCGCCAACCCAGCATCGATCAGATTCTGGCGACCATCGAGCATCGCCTCCGACCCGTAGTCCTGTCCGTGGTTGTTGGCCAGGTTGGCCACCTCCACTCCGAACTGACTCATCATCGGCAGCGCGGCCGGATCACAACGAAAGGTGAAAGGCTTGTCGAGGGGATCCCCGAGGTCTGACGGCGAGCATTCGAGGTTGACAATGGTGAGATCGTCTTCGAGAAAGAGCCCGTCGAGGCCCTCGAACGCCCAGCCATACCCGGTCTCCTGAAAGGCGCGGATGTAGTTGGGATCGAAGTTGGTGTCACCGACTCCATCGATCACCACCGAACCCTTGGGCGGGATGGTGGTGGTGGGAGCGGTCGTGGTCGGTGCCGCGGTCGTGGTCGGCGCGGTGGTCGTTGTGGTGGGGGTGGTCACAGTGGTTGGAGAGAACGTCCCCACCGACATGGCGGCCGGGGCGGCCTGGCAGGCGGCGAGAAACAGGAGGGCGGCAAAGGAGAAGCGACCTGCAGCCATGGGGGTCAGATCAGGCTACCGGTGCTGGTCGTGTACCTCGGTTCGCACCCGTTCCTCGATGCTCTCGGCATCGAGACCTACCTGTCGCAGGACATCCCCGGCCGACCCGTGGGGGAGGAACCGGTCGGGCAGGCCAAGAGCAACTACGCGGGTCCCGCTGCCGGCCAGGGCCTCCATCACCGCTGACCCGAAGCCACCGGCTACGACCCCGTCTTCGACGGTGACGACCATTCGGCAGGAAGCTGCCCACTCGGCCAACCGGGGGTCGAGCGGCTTCACCCACCTGGCGTTAACCACCCGGCAGGCGATGCCATCGGCTGCCAGACCGGCCGCCACCTTCTGGGCTGTTTCCACCATGCGGCCGACCGCCAAGATGAGGACGTCATCGCCATCGGATACTGGCTGCCAGACCCCGATCGGAATGGGCGGAGCCGGGATCTCCGGCATGGCCGGCGCTCCCGCCTTGGGGAAGCGGATCGCCACCGGGCCCGGGTGATCGAGGGCGGACTCGAGCATTCCCGCCAGCTCGGCCGCATCAGCAGGAGCGCCGATGATCATGTTCGGGACCATTCGCAGGTACGCCAGGTCGAACGCGCCATGGTGCGAGGACCCGTCCGGGCCCGTTACCCCTGCTCGATCGATCAGGAAGGTCACCGGAAGGTCGTGCATGGCCACATCCAGGATCACCTGGTCGAAGGCTCTCTGCAGGAAGGTCGAGTAGATGGCGACCACCGGGTGGCGGCCTGCCATGGCCAGGCCGGCGGCCAGCGCCACCGTGTGTTGCTCGGCGATGCCGGTGTCGAAGACCCTGTCGGGAAAGGCGTCGGCGGTGTCCTGCAGGCCGGTGGGCGCCACCATGGCGGCTGAGATCGCCACCACCTCCGGACGCCTGGCCGCGGCCGAGGCGACCGCCCGGGCCGCAACATCCGTCAGCTTGAGCTCACTTTCGAACGGCTTGCCGGTGGCGATGTCAAAGCTGCCGATCCCGTGGAGCCGGTCGACCTCGTCCTCGACTGCCGGCCCGTAGCCCTGCCCCTTCTCCGTCAAGACATGGACAATCACCGGCTCTTCGTACTCCTTGGCCCGGCTCAAGGTTTCTTCCAACACCGGTATGTCGTGACCATTGATGGCGCCCGAGTACTTGAGCCCGAGGATGTCGAACACCGTCGAAGGGGCGACCAACTGCTTGACCGCGTCTTTGAGCCGGCCGGCCATCTCATCGGCGGTGTCACCGACGAGAGGGAGGCTGCGGAGGAGCCTGCCGACTCGCTGCTTCGCCCGCTCATAGCGCGGGTCGAATCGAACCGAGGCGAGGTTGGCGAGGGCCGCCACTCCCCCCACCGTGGGGGCATACGAGCGGCCATTGTCGTTGACCACCACTACCAGCCGCGACGGCCGCAAGACCGCGATGTGGTTCAGGGCCTCGTACGCCATGCCTCCCGTCAGGGCTCCGTCACCGATCACGGCCACAGTCCATCGGTCCGGGTGAGCCAAGGCGTGGCCAAGTGCGTAGGACAGTGAGGTGGAGGCGTGGGAGTTCTCCACGAAGTCGTGCTCGCTCTCGGTCCGGCTCGGATAGCCCGACAGACCACCCATCGATCGCAATTTGGAAAAGTCCTGGCGGCCGGTGAGGAGCTTGTGAACGTATGCCTGATGCCCCACGTCCCAGATGATCCGATCGTGGGGGCTGTCGAACACGCGATGAAGGGCGATGGTGAGCTCGACCACCCCCAAGTTGGGGCTGAGGTGCCCGCCGGTCTTGCTGATCGCCTCGAGCAGGAATTGCCGGATCTCTGCGCTCAGCTCGACGAGTTGCTCCTGGCTGAGGTTCCGTAAGTCCGCTGGGTCAGAGATCTGGGAGAGGAGGGACATGAACTCGGAAAAGGCTAGTGCCGGCCCGGTCCGACCCCGCAGGGCGGGTCAGGTGACCGCCACACCGACCACGATCGGAACGAGAATTGGGAGTTGCGGAAAGGTGAAGGATCCGCAGCGAAGGAGCAGAGCGATGACGGCAATGGACGTATGGGGAGGACGGCGAGGTCAAACCGCTGGACCTTGAAATCCTCAAGGAAGGATGACTGGCGCCTCGCGTCGGACTCTTGATGTCCTCCCCCGCGAGCGGAGCGAGCGTTGGGGGAGGCATGTGCGAAGCACAGGAGGGGGTCTTTGCCTCGGCCCAGTCAGCCACCTCGCATGCCGCCCGGTCCTGAGTGTCCTCCCCCAGGGCCGCAGGCCCGTTGGGGGAGGCTGGTGCGTAGCACCGGTGGGGGTCTTAGGTCTCGGCCCAGTCAGCCAACCTGGCAA
>DATBMA010000084.1:0-7473 GCA_036555105.1 Acidimicrobiia bacterium | reverse complement strand
GGCCTGACGGCCTCGAAGCTCGAGCTCGCGGCGTTCCAACGAGTTCGCTTCGCCTCCGGCGTTGGCGATTGACTCCTCGCTGATCAGGATCTCGCCTGGGCCGGCCGCCGAAGCCAGGCGGGCGGCGGCGTTGACCGTGTCGCCCAGGGCGGTGAAATCGGCCACCTCCCCTCCCACCGCCACCGAGCCCACGAAGGCGACACCGGAGTGGACTCCGATCCCAATGTCCAGCCATGGGCCGTCGCTGGTTCCGTGCCCGGTCTTCATCAACATCCGACCGGCGCACCGGATGGCGGGGGCGGCGTGGTGCTCTCCCGCGTACACCGGGATGAAGAGCCCCACCACCTCGTCACCGACGTACTTGTCGACGATCCCGCCTTCGTCGATCACCGCCTGGCTGCCGACGGCGTAGAAGCGGTGCAGCAGGCCGGCGAACTCGGTCGGGGTCCTGTGCTCGGCCAGGCCGGTCGATCCTCGAACATCGGCGAAGAGGAGGCTGCAGGGGATCTCGGCCCCGCCCGCCGGAAGCTTGCTCATCGCGTTGATGCAGGCCTTGCAGATCGAAGGGTTCTTCTCCCAGGGGCGGAAGCCCATCCGTCCCATCACCGCACCGCCGAAACCCTTGAAGGGGGCGCCGCACAGCTTGCAATGGGGGGCGCTCGGAATACGGAGGAAGTAGGGCCGCATCGGCTCGAAATGAGCACCGGGCTCGGTCAGGGTCCAGCGCCACCACTCCTCGGTGCCGGGGGTGGGATTCGGCTTGTCCTTCACGATCGAAGCGTACGCATGGCCCGGTTACACCAGCCTGCGCGTGACGGGGAGATGGTCACAGTCAGATGTGACGGACTCCCCTCCCCTAACAGGGGGCGGATCGATACGTTGCCTGTTATGAGCAGGAAGCTGCTGGTGCTGGGCGCCGGTACCGCCGGGACGACGGTGGTGAACAAGCTGCGACCGCGCCTGGACCCGGCGGAATGGGACATCACCGTCGTGGACCGGGACGATCAGCACCAGTATCAGCCGGGATTCCTCTTCATCCCCTTCGGCGACTACGAACCGAAAGAGGTCACCCGGCCACGCCGCCAGCTGATTGCGAGCGGAGTCGAGATCGTGACAGGTGAGATCGACCGCGTTCTCCCCGAAGAGTCGGCGGTATTGCTCCAAGACGGACGGCGGCTCGCCTACGACCAGCTGGTCATCGCCACCGGCACCACCCCGCGTCCCGACCAAACCGAGGGGATGCTCGGCGGGGAATGGGGTAAGAGCGTCCACGAGTTCTACACGCTGGCTGGGGCCACCGCCCTGGCCGCCAAGTTGTCCGCATGGGAAGGCGGGCGGCTGGTCGTACACATCACCGAGATGCCGATCAAGTGCCCGGTGGCGCCGCTCGAGTTCGCCTTCCTGGCCGACGACTACTTCCGCCGGCGGAACACCCGGGACCGGGTCGAGATCATCTTCGTCACCCCGCTTGACGGTGCTTTCACCAAGCCGATCGCTTCGCGGCGCCTCGGAGGAATGCTGCAGTCCCGCCGGATCCAGCTCGAGACCGACTTCCTGATCGAGCGGGTCGACAACGAGTCGAAGGCCATCATCTCGTTCGATGAGCGGGCGGTGCCCTTCGACCTCTTGGTCACCGTTCCCCTCAACATGGGGGCCGAGTTCGTGGCGCGGAGCGGACTGGGCGACGAGCTCAACTACGTGGCGGTGGACAAGGAGACCTTCCTCTCCACTCGCTACGACAACATCTTCGCCATAGGCGACGCCGCCGACCTTCCCACCTCCAAGGCGGGCTCGGTAGCCCACTTCGCCGTCGAATGCTTCGTGGACAACTTCCTCGCCCACATCCAAGGCCGGCCCATGACCGAGCGTTTCGACGGGCACGCCAACTGCTATGTCGAGGCAGGCAGCGGGAAAGCGCTGCTCATCGACTTCAACTACGACACGGAGCCGCTCCCTGGCAAGTACCCCCTGCCCGTGCTCGGCCCCTTCTCCCTCTTGAAAGAGACCGGGCTGAACCACTGGGGGAAGCTGATGTTCAAGTGGATCTACTGGAACGTGCTCCTGCCCGGGCGTCCGATTCCCCTACCCGCCCTCATGTCCATGGCGGGAAAGGACACGGGGTCGAGCAAGGAATCCCACATCCGCTCGGGCCCACTCACGACCCAGCGGACACCGTCGTCGCCAGGGCAGACGCCCCGGCCCTAAGGAGGTAGACCATGCCGGCAGCAACCATCGCTGGAAAGGACGTCCACGTCGATTCCGAGGGCTTCCTCACGGACTTCGAAGAGTGGAACGAGGACGTCGCCCGTCAGTTCGCAGCCAACATCGGCATCGACCTGACCGACGCCCACTGGAAGGCCATCCACTTCATGCGAGACGACTTCCAGGCCCAGGGCGAATCCCCCACCCTGCGTCGGATCACCCAGCAGGCGGGGATCCCCACCAAGGAGCTGTTCACGCTGTTCCCCAAGAAGCCGGCCAAGAAGCTGGCTTACGTCGCCGGCGTTCCCAAGCCGGTGGGATGCGTGTGAGAGAGGAGTGACACGATGACACTGACCATGGAAGCACCGGTACCCGTCTTCGAAGACGAGGACAGTGGGCGCAAGCTCTGCATTATCTGCTCCAAAGGGAGCCTCGACATGGCCTATCCGGGCCTGGTCCTGGCCAACGCCGCCCTCGGGGAGGGGATCGAGACCCACCTCTTCTTCACCTTCTGGGGATTCGACATCATCAACAAGGAGACCATGGCTGACCTCAAGTTCAGCCCGGTCGGCAACCCGGCTACACACACGTCGCCCATGCTCATGGGCCTTCCGGGAATGACGTCGTTCGCCACCCACATGATGAAGAAGCAGATGGAGGGGATCGACGTCCCCGACGTCCCCGAGTTCCTGGAGATGATCGCCGACTCCGGCGGGCACCTATGGGCCTGCAGGATGTCGGCCGACATGATGCACCTGACCGAGGACCAGCTCTACGACAAGGTGGAGGGGATCATCTCCGCCGCCGACTTCATTGCGCTGTCGGAAGGGGCACAGGTCATCTTCATCTGACCGGGTGGGGCGTCCGGCGCGGCTCGAGGCGATAGCTTCGGGGCGACATGAGCACCTACGACCGGAAGCGGGACTTCGCGGTCACGCCCGAGCCGGCCGGTGGCCAGCCAGGCGCCGACGTCGATCCGCTGAGCGTCCCGGTCGGCAACCGCTTCGTGATCGGGCAGCACCACGCCACCGCCCTTCATCACGATTTGCGGCTCGAGATGTTCAACGGTGAGACACCGGTGCTGGTCTCGTGGGCGGTCCCTAAGGAGTTGCCGCGGCGGAAGGGTGAGCGCCACCTCGCCATCCGGACCGAGGACCATCCGATGGAGTACCTCGACTTCACCGGGTCGATCCCCGAAGGGGAATACGGGGGCGGGCAGGTCCGCATCTTCGACCGCGGCACCTGGGAGTTGGTCGGCAGGACCGAAGACCGTCTCACCTTCCGCCTCGAGGGCGAACGCCTCCATGGGATCTGGCACCTGGTTCACACCGGGATCAAGGACCGCCGGGACCAGTGGCTGGCCATCATGCGGGAGGATCTGCGACCCCCCTCGGAGGCGTTGCCGGTGGCCGAGCCAATGCGCGCCACTCCCTCCGACCGGGCCTTCGACCATCCGGGCTGGATGTTCGAGCCGCAGTGGGATGGGCTCCGGGCCCTCGCCATCTGTGGGGATGAGACGCGGCTGATCGCCCGCGGCTCCGATGTCACCGCCCAATACCCGGAGCTGCGGGACGTGCATAACCGGGTCGTTGCCCTGGATGCGATGCTCGACGGAGTGGTCGTCGCCTTCGACGACGGCGTCCCCTCAGGCGAGCGGCTGCAGCTGCGGATGGAGATTCAAGTGGACGAGGGGGTTCGGCGGGTCCCGGTCGCCTACGTCGTGTTCGACCTGCTCTACCTGGACGGGATCGACCTCACCGGCCGCCCGCTGGAAGAGCGTCGCCGGCTGCTCGAGGAGTTGATCATTCCCTCGGACAAGGTGGTGCTCTCGCCGGCAACCGTCGGCGAAGGGGTGGCGCTGCTCACCGCGGTCACCGCCCAGGGGATGGATGGGATCGTGGCCAAACGGCTCGGGTCCATGTACGCATCGGGTGCGGAATCGCCGGATTGGCTGGCAATCACGGCCTCGGGTTGAGGCGCGGCTTCGCGTAGGTCTGGCCTCGACCTCCTCCGGCGCTTCAACCAGTTGAAGCGCCACCTCCCCCAAGGTCGCTGCCGCTCCCCGGGGGAGGAGATAACGCGCTCCCCGGGGGAGGAGATAACGCGCTCCCCGGGGGAGGAGATAACGCGCTCCCAGGGGGAGGAGATAACGCGCTCCCAGGGGGAGGAAATCACGCGCTCCCGGGGGAGGAGGTATTCGCCTTGTCCCTGTCGCGGAAGTAGGCCCACAAGCCGACTGAAATCAGCGTGAACACCACCAGGAGCCCGTAGGTGGTGGCAACCGGGACCAGGGCGGTGCTGGCCAGGTAGCCCGACTGGGGGTTGATCAACACGTGGAAGAAGACCAGCACGGATATCCCCCACACGACCAGCCACAGCCACTTGCGGTGGGCGAAGAGAGCCCGGCCCGGCATCCCGTGGATGGGCAGGAGCCCGAACACCAGCCCTTCGAAAGCAGAGATGGTGATCATGGCCAGCGCTGCCTCGGCCAGGTCGCCGAAGGAACCACCTTCGCTCGCCCGCACCGCCCCCAAAGCGAACCACGAGCCGAGAGCGATAGCCAGCAGGATCACCGAAGTCACCGTCACCTCGGCAGCTTCCTGGCCCTCCCCGACCTCGTGGCCGAAAACCAGTCCGAGCACGATGCCATATAGATAGCCGGGTAGGAACCCGATCAGGCGGGAGAGGGCCACGCAGGCCACTCCGATCAGCAGGGCGATCGGAAGGGCGCGCAGCCTTCCCCAGTCTCCCGCCCGCACACGCCGGATCACCATCGTCGGTAGAGCGAAGCCGAGGGTGACGACCAGCACCCCGAGCAGCAGCCCGAAGAAAGTCGGGACAGACTCGGGCTTGAGGCCGAAGCTGGGGTCGAGGAACCCGTACAACAGCGCCATCACCAGGATCGACAGGATCAGACCGATTGGGCCCGCCCAGAAGCTCCGCCTCCCCTCCTCTTCCCGCTTGCGACGGCGGAACCATCCCCTGATCTGGTCGTAGTGGCTGGCCAGGGTGTCGTTGAACATCTCGGCCGGGAAGGGGACCAGGAACAGCATCCCGGCGGTGAGTGCCACCGAGGTGGCCACCACGATCGGGTCGAGGTTGATCGCCGCCGGCGAGGGGACCGACTCGATCAGATCGCTGGCGGTCGAAGCACCGGCGCCGGGGCTCTGCAGGAGCACGCGGCCGTCGTCCGTCAGAATCAGCAGATCGCCGTCACCGGTGGGAGCGAGCCTGGTCGCTGCCGACAGCTGGGTCTCCAGCGGGGGGAACCCGGTCCCGGGGTTGGGCCCGCCGCCTACCACCCGGGTCATGAGCCCGTCGTCTACCACCCAGACGACGCCGCCCAGGCGAAGCACGATGTATAGACGGTCGGACTCGTCGACGGTTATCCCGAGCTCGGCCCCGCCATAGCCCACATCGGCTGCCCGTGTGCCATCGGGAACATCCTGAAACGAAAGGGCCCCGGCGCCGAAGATCGTGGTGATGATCCCGTCAGTACCGATCCGGCGAACGTCACCGAAGTCTTCGTCGGCCGCATACATCACCCCGGCCGAGTCGATGGCGAGATCCGCAATCCGACCGAAACGAGCGTCGGAGGCGATGCCGCCGTCGCCCTCCCCCGGCCCGGTGGCCGGCTCGTCGGAGCCGGCGACAAGCGTGGCCAACCCGTCGGCAATCAAGTCGATGCGGGGGATTCGGCCGCCGGCCATGTACAGCGAATCGTCTGGTCCCACCGCCAGCTTGGGGCTGAAGACCTGGGTGCCCGGAAGGCCGCCTAGAACCACTGAGATGGTTCCGTCGGGGGCGATCGCCCTCACGGCCAGGCCGGTTGTGAAGTAGACCGTGCCGTCCGAGGCCACCGCTACCCCGGTGAAGTCGGTCTCGCCTTCGTTGAAGGTTCCCCGATAGGAGACCGTGAGAATCCCATCGTGGATCCGCAGCAGACGAGCGCTGTTGAAGTCGGCGAGGTAGATGTCGCCGTTGGGGGCGACGGCCACGTCATCGGCGTTATTGACTGCGGCCTCCGTGGCCGGTCCTCCCTCACCGTCGGTGCCAAGGGCCGGCGGAGGGGCGCCGGCAATGTGAACTACGACCCCTCCAGTGGTCAGCGCCAGGAATGCACCCAGGAGGAGGACGCCGAACCTGTTCACGGACGGTCGAAGCTAGGCCACGGGGCCAGGTGGTGGAGTCACGCCAGCGAACCGGTCTTTGACCATGTCGACCAAGAGCCACACCCCTCGACTAGCTGGCCTCCAGGCGCATGAAGCCGCCCAGGTGTTCGGGACTCAATTCCGCCGCCATCTCCTCCAACATCGTGAGGGCGCCCGCGCTGGGCCTGCCGAAGATCTCGGCCTTCGCTGGTTCGATCATCTGATAGGCGTTCGTCGAGCGAGCCTCCGCTCCGACGAAATGCGCATCCATCCCCGCCGCATCACCAAAGACGTGAAAGATCGTCAGCTTGGTCTCGTCTTCATTCAGATAAGCCGCATAGAACAGCGTCCCAGGCTTGTCTCCTTCAAGCTCGCGGACAACCAGCTCGAATTCCCGCCGGAAGTCCTCGAGCTTCCCCTCCCTGACCCGAAAGTGCGAGACGAAGACGAGCGGCTCGGACATGCTTGAACCTCCTCAGGGCTTGGATTTTTGCAGTTCTCAACGGGCATCGCCGTTTCAGCGAGCCAGCTCGAAGAAGCCCCTACGCTCCCTGCCATGGAGACCTGGGACGCCATCACCTCGCGCCGCAACGTCAGAGAGTTCTCGGATCAGCCTTTGCGCCCTGAGGACCTCGATCGCATTCTGGAGGCAGGCCGGTTGACCCCGTCGGCGCGCAACTGGCAGCCCTGGGACTTCATAGCCGTCACCGATCCTGACCTGCTCAAGGAGCTGACAGGTGTCTGGCGCGGCGCGTGGCACGTGGCCGGAGCGAAAGCGGCCATCGCCGTCATCTCACTGACCGGCGAACAGGAGTTGCCCATACTCAACCTCGATCTCGGCCAGGCGGTGATGCAGATGATGATCGCCGCCGCCGATCTGGGGATCGGCACCGGTCACGCCTCAGTGCACGACCAGGACCTCGCCCGCAAGATTCTCGGGTTCCCAGCCGACCGCTATTGCGCCCACCTCATATCGGTCGGATACCCGGCCGACCGGCCGTTGCGCCCCATCAAGGCCATGAACCGCAAGCCCTTCGACGAGGTCGTACACCGCGATCGTTGGTGAGCCATCAGGCGACGGCAGCCTCCTTCTCCGTGGTGCCGAGAGCCCAGATCGCCA
>DATBMA010000024.1:0-16593 GCA_036555105.1 Acidimicrobiia bacterium | reverse complement strand
GACGACACGCAACGCGAATGGATCGTCAAAGGCACCGCCGGCTCCCTCCATGCGCCCGAATCGGCCCTCTGGGTCGGGGGGTCGGGCACCACTGCCCGGTTCCTGACGGCGGCAGCACCACTGGCGGGTGGTGACGTGTTGATCGATGGGGAGGAGCGGATGCGCTCGCGGCCGATGGCGGGGCTGGTCCGGGCCTTGAGGCAGTTGGGGGCCGAAATCGTGGGGGAGGCGCTGCCTCTGGTGGTGCGTGGAGGTGGCCTGGCCGGTGGGGTGGTTGAGGTGCCAACCGCCGAGACCAGCCAGTTCGTTTCCGCCATGCTGATGGTGGGCCCCTTGGCCTCGGGGCCCCTCGAGGTCCGTCCAACCGGCGAGTTTCCTTCCAAGGCATATGCCGCCTCGACCATCGAGCTGATGGTCCTTTTCGGAGCCGACATCGAGGCAAAGGCAGCCGGTTGGCGTGTGCAAGGCGCCTATACCGGCCATGAACTCGTGGTCGAAGGGGACGCCTCGGCGGCGGTTTACCCGTGGGTGGCGGCCGCCATCACCGGTGGCAAGGTCACCGTCAAAGGGCTGGGCTCGCGCTCCTCCCAGCCCGATCTGGCGGTCGCCGGAGTGCTCGAGTCGATGGGTTGCGGGGTGGAGTCCCATGAAGACCTGATCACGTTGACGGGTCCCGCCGGGCCGCTCCGCCCGATCGAGTCCGATCTCTCGGCGATGCCGGATGGGGCACTGGCGGTCGCGGTGGCCTGCGTGTTCGGGTCCGGGCCCAGCCGGCTGTCGGGCCTTGGATCCCTGGAGTGGAAGGAGAGCGACCGCGGCCGGGCCCTGGCGGCCGAGCTCACCAAGGTTGGAGCGACGGTGCGGTTCGAGGAAGGGCTGTTGGTCATCGAGCCTGGAGGAGAGTTGCGGCCGGCCGTACTCGACTCCCACGGCGACCACCGCCTCGCCATGGCCTTCTCCCTTCTCGGTTTGGCGGTCGAAGGCATCGCAGTCACCGAGCCGGAGTGCGTGTCCAAGACCTGGCCTGGCTACTTCGAGATGCTGGCATCCTTGTGACGAGGCTCGTGATCGCGGTCGACGGTCCCGGTGGCTCGGGCAAGTCCACCGTCAGCCGGCTCCTCGGAAGCCGGCTGGGGATACCCCATCTCGACACCGGAGCCTTCTACCGGGCGGCTGCCTTGGTGGTCCTCCGCGCCGGGGTGGATCCCGGCGATCAGGAGATGGTGCCTTCGGTGGTCGACGCCGCCGAGTACCGGCAGGTGGAGGGCAGGACTCTGATCGGAGAGGAGGATGTCTCCGATGAGATCAGGACGGAAGCGGTTACCGCCGCCTCCTCCCTCGTGGCCGCCAACCAGCAGGTGCGGGCCGGCATGGTGGACCGCCAGCGCGCGTGGGTTGCGTCCAACGGTGGCTCGGCGGTGGTGGAGGGGAGAGATATCGGGACCGTCGTGTTCCCGGATGCGAGCCTGAAGGTGTGGCTCGACGCCTCGCCGGAGGAGCGGGCACGCAGGCGGGCGGTCGAGGCCGGGGCCGAGGCCTCCCTGGTCGAGCAGAGCCTGGCTGAGCGGGATCACCGCGATTCGACCCGGGAAGCGTCGCCCCTGCGCCCCGCCGACGATGCGGTCCTCATCGACACCACCGGCATGACCGCAGAGGAGACCGCCGATCTCATCCTGGCGCTGCTCGAGGAAGAGCAGGCCGGGGTCGAAGTCGAGCCTTCTCGGTAGCCTGTTCCTGTGATTGAACGGGTGCTGCTGGCGGAGCCGCGCGGCTTCTGTGCCGGGGTGGAGATGGCGATCAAGGCCCTCACCTGGATGGTGAAGGTCTTCGAGCCGCCCGTCTACTGCTATCACGAGATCGTCCACAACGAATGGGTAGTGGCCGCCTTCGAGCAAGCGGGGGTTGTTTTCGTCGACGACGTCAGCTCGGTCCCAGAGGGCGCCATCCTGATGTTGAGTGCCCACGGGTCGGCCCCTGAAGTGGTGGCGGAGGCCGGCCGCAGGTCGGCGGTGGTGATCGACTCGGTCTGCCCGCTGGTCACCAAGGTGCACCACGAGGTGAAGCGAATGGCCGAGGACGGCGTCGAGATCCTCTATGTAGGACACGCCGGTCACGACGAGGCGGTGGGGACGGTTGCAGTCGCTCCGGGGTCGATCAC
This sequence comes from Acidimicrobiia bacterium, assembly GCA_036555105.1. GTDB lineage: Bacteria > Actinomycetota > Acidimicrobiia > Spongiisociales > ZC4RG35 > DATBMA01. The sequence goes on along the minus strand of DATBMA010000024.1, from coordinate 14,435 downwards.
GCTCGTCGAGCCGGAGGCCGGCCTGGCAGGGATCACGCCGGGAGGGGGACCGGTGGCGCTGCTGGCCCAGACCACTCTTGGAATGCATGAGTGGGCTGACGTCTTGGGCCAGGCCAAAGCCAGCCGCCCCGATGTGATGACCGCACGCAAGAGCGACCTGTGTTACGCCACCACCAATCGCCAGGAAGCGGTCGGGGTGCTAGCGGACAAGTGCGATCTCGTCCTCGTGGTAGGAAGCGAGAACTCCTCGAACACGCAGGCATTGGTGCGCACCTGCCGCCAGTTGGGCACCCGGGCCTACCGGGTGGACTCCGCCGGTCAGATCCGGTCGGAGTGGATGGAAGCTGCGTCGACCGTCGGCGTGACAGCCGGAGCCTCTGCCCCCGACCATCTCGTGCAGGAGGTGATCGACCGCCTCGCCCCGGTAGGCGGAGTGGAGCTGGTGAGCACGATCACCGAGGGTGAGTACTTCCCGCTCCCCCCGCAGTTGCGAAGCCTCCTCACCGTCCTCCAGGCGTTGGTGGAGGCGGGCGTCACCGCTCGCGCTCCAAAGGCGGGCGGGCGGCTCGACCACGATCGGGAGTGGACCGCCTCCGAAGCGCTTCTGCTCCTCACCTCCTGATGCCCCGCCTGCCAGTGGTGGCCGTGGTTGGGCGCCCCAACGTCGGCAAATCGACTCTGGTCAATCGGATCGTGGGCGGGCGGTCGGCGGTGGTGGAGGCTCTACCGGGAGTGACGAGAGACCGGCGCGAGTTCGCAGCCGATTGGGCTGGACGCAGCTTTCTGGTCGTGGACACTGGCGGTTGGGAACAAGACCCGGATGACCACATAGGCGGGCTGGTGAAGTCCCAGGCAGAGGCGGCGGTGACCGGCGCCGACCTGATCCTGATGGTGGTGGACGCGGAAGCCGGCATCACCTCGGACGACGCCGCGGTTGCCGACTTCCTTCGCTCAGCCCAGGTCCCAGTGCTGCTGGCGGCCAACAAGGTGGACCACGCCGGACGCGAGGCGGACGGCACGGAGTTGTGGAGCCTGGGGCTGGGGGAGCCTCTGGCGGTCTCGGCCCTGCATGGGAGAGGCACTGGCGACCTGCTCGACCGGCTGGTGGAGCGGTTGCCAGAGGACCGAGAGACCGATGAGCCGGCCGGATTGCCGCGGCTGGCGCTCGTCGGGCGTCCCAATGTTGGCAAGTCGACACTTCTGAATCGCCTCGCCGGAGAGGAGCGGGTGATCGTCGACGCCCAGCCCGGCACCACACGAGATCCAATCGACATCGAGGTCGAGCTCGACGGCGCCCGCTACGAACTGGTGGACACGGCCGGGATCAGGCGGCGGCCGAAGATCAAGGAGGACGCCGACTTCTACTCGGTCGAGCGGGCCCGCAAGGTGATGGCCCACGCCGATGTCTCGGTGGTGCTGATCGATGGCAGCGCCGGAGTCACCCATCAAGACCAGCAAGTGGTGGCAGAGGCGATCGAGGCTGGCACCGGCCTCGTGATCCTGCTCAACAAGTGGGACGCGATCGACCCCGAGCAGCGAGAGCAGACCGAGATCGAGGCCGCCGATCGTCTCGCCTTTGTGAGTTGGGCTCCGGTCCTGCGGGTCTCGGCCAAGACCGGGGCCAGGCTTCGGCGCCTGGGCCCGGCGGTCGCGACGGCCTTGCAGTCGCGACGCAACCGGATCTCGACCGGCGAGCTCAACCGGCTGCTGACTGCGAACGTCGCCCGCCACCCGCCCCCGGTCCGAAAGGGGCGGAGGCCGAAGATCCATTACGTCGTCCAGGCAGGGACCGAGCCGCCGACCTTCGTCCTGTTCGTCTCCGGCTCGGAGTTGGGTGACGACTATCTCAGGTTCTTGGAAGGCAATCTCCGTCAAGCTGCTGACTTCACCGGCACGCCGCTCCGGTTGGTCGTGAGGGGCAAGAGTCGCCGGTGACCGGCAAGTCGCCCTATCTTCCTGAGGAGGACTCAGCCCCTCCACCACCATCGCCATGGGGCTTTCGGATCCTGGTGGGAGCAGCGGCTCTCTACCTGGCTGTGCGTCTCTGGCAGGGCCTGGAGTGGCTCTGGCACCGAATCAGCGGGTAGAAGCACGTCTCAGGTCTCACGTCTCACGTCTTGAGCTCGAGGTGAGACCTAAGCCTTGAGACTCAAGACTCCTTGGCATTCTGGGGCAGGGTCACGGTGAACACGCTCTCGCCGTTGTGGCGATAGGTGACGTCCCCTCCCATCAGGCGAGCCAGCTGCCGGCCGACGGTGAGGCCGAGGCCGATCGACCCGGTCAAGCCGGGCGTCGGCCGGAGCGTGTAATAAGGAGTGAAAACGGCCTCTTGGACCTCGGGCGGGATCCCGGGGCCATTGTCGGCGACCTCGACGATGGCCCACCCTTCGGCCTGGCTGATCCGCACCGTCACGATCGGCCCGCCGTGGCGGGTGGCATTGGTGAGGAGGTTCCGCACGATCTGACGGAAGCGAAGGGAGTCGACCCAGGCATCGACTTTCTCCGTCTCTTCGACCACCACTCTGGGCCGGGTCTCGCTGAAGGTGGCGGCAACCACCTCGTGAACGTGCCGGTTGACCTCGTGCATCTCCGGGAAAACGGTAAGCAGCGACTCGTCGGCACGGGCCGCCACCAAGAGATCCTCCACGATCGAAGCCATGTCGACTGCCTGACGAGCCACCAGATCGAGCAGCTCATTGGTCTCGTCCTGATTCCGTTGCCACGCCTGGTCGCGCAACTCGGCCGAGAAGCCAACCACTGCCGCCAGCGGGGTCCTCAGCTCATGGCTCACCGACGCGATGAAGCGGTCCTTGTCGCGGATGGCCTGTGCCAGCCCCTCGTAGGTCTCCCTCCGCTCCCAGTAGGCGCCGATCATGCGGGCGACCTCCTCGACCAGGTGTGACTCGGCCGCGGTCCACATGCGAGGTTCATAGGTGGCGAGACCGATCAGCCCCCTCCACTGACCAGCCACGAATATCGGAGCATCGATCTCGGCTTGCAGCGGGCGCTCCACCTGCTCGTAGAAGGAGCGTTCGCCGGCCGACACGTCGTCATGGCTACACATGATGAACATCTCTCCCCGCTCGAGCAGCGGGCCCGAGTCGGGGAAGTCGGTCCAGCTGCAGACGACCGGGTAGCCGTTGTTCTCGTTTTCGATCCGGGAGGAATGGAGGTTGGTGACGGTCTCTGTGGAGAAGCCCAGCTCGGGATGAATGACGTTGCGCTCGACGAACACATAGTCGGTACCGGTCGCTTCCAGCAGTGCCTCGACCGCATGATCGAGGGCCTCGTGGTCGGTGCCGGTCAGGAGCGCCGCCGAACACTCTGCTCTGGCGCGTTCGAAGCGCAGGGTGAGGTTCTGAGCCGAGGCGGCCTGTTCGAGTTGGCGGCGGTTGTCTCGCCGCTCCCAGACCGAGCCGATCATGTCGGCCACCGTCATCAAGATCTCGACCTTCCAATCCTTCCATGGCTCCCCAGGGCGGGGTGAGAACAGCGAGACGACCCCTGCCCATCGCCCGGCGGCGAAAACTGGGATGTCGATCTCCGAGCACACGACTGGCTCGACGGCTGTATAGAAGGCGCGCTCGGCGGGGTCGAGCTGGTCGAGGTGGGTGAACGACCACGGAATGCCCCGAGCCAGGTAGTTGGAGGCGGCAGGGAGATCAGACCAGGGGGTATCGGTCCAGTGCTCGAGCAAGTCCGCCGGAGGCTCGCTCCGTGCCACCCAGGCAACCGGGCGGCTGCAGACCCCCCTTACAGGGTCGTCGAAGTTCTCGTCGACCACCACCCATTCGACCTCGGTGGCGTCACGGAGGCCCATGAGGGCCTCCTCCAGGTCGGGCTCACCCTGGCGGGTGAGGAGCGCCCGGGAGCATTGGACGAGGGCGCGCTCATACCGAAGCCTGAGTCGGGTCGATTCGAGTTGGCCTTCAAGACGGTCCGCCGGACGCGTCCGCGTGATCGTCGGCTCCGCGGCCATGCCAGAACATCGGCCTCGGCCGGAGCGGCCTTGAGGCGGGTTGGTGGCTGGTCAGGTGGCGGTGCCGGTTTTGGGCCTGCGCATGGCGATCCACAGGACGACAAGCAGGGCTGCGATCGCCACCTGGATGCCGTGCTTGATCCAATCGATGCCCGCGGTCTCACCGACATCCAGCCAGTCGGCCACCAGGCCCCCGGCGATGGCGCCCACCGCCCCGATCACGATCGTCATGATCACTGAGATGTTCTGCCTGCCTGGCATGACGAGACGGGCCAGCGGACCAATGATCAAGCCCGCCAATAGCCCACCAACCAGCGTGCCGATGACGTCGTCCATTTCGCCTCCTCAGGCCGCGTTGACGATCAAGCTACCTGTCGAGACGCCGGCGTGTGGGCAGACCCGACTTCAGGGAGCGACGGCGAGCACCGCGAATCGCCCGTCCTGTGTGCGCTGCACCTGGACGACCGCCCCTTCTTTCCAGGTGACTCCCTGCTCGGTCGTGACTCCGGGCACCGAGGCAGGGTCGAGCCCGGTCAGCTCCACCGACTCCCCGCCACACTGGGGCGGGAAACTCTCCAACACCGCTGCGCACAGCCGCACGACCCCGTCGTGGGAGATCAGCAGCCCCTGGACAACAATGGGTGTGTCGGAGGAGCGGGCGACCAGTTGATCAACGGTTATGGCGGGCCCACTCGCATCGCCGGAGGATGTCGAGGTGGTTGCAGCGGCGGCACAGGCCGGAAGGACCAGTGCAAGTACCAAGGCGGGGGTAAATGCTTTCACGAACGTTTGGACGACCGGCCAGGTGTCAGGGTTCCACTCGGCCGAGCGACCCGAGCCTGGACTCAATATGATCCCATGGTCAACCAATAGGAGGCAGGGTGACACAATCCAGTTCGTCCCAGCAAGCGCCCGAGGCTGCGAAGGGCGGGATGAGCTTCGGTGCGATCTCCTCGTTGGTGGGCCTCGGTGCTCTTGGAGTGTTCGCCTTCCAGAATCGTGAAGACGTCACGGTCAAGTTCATCGCTTGGGACTTCACCTGGCCGATCTGGGCGCTGACCATCGCTGCCGCGCTCCTCGGTGCCTTGATCTGGTTCGGGCTCGGCGTAATGAGGCGTCACCGCCGGCGCAAAGAGCGGAGAGACGACCGCCGGGACTGACATCTCAACGCCGTAACTGGTCAACCCCTCGATGGACCAGGTCCCGGGTGCCTCTTCGCAGCCAATTCGGCCATCCGTCCGATGGTCTCATATCTGAGCGTCCAATTCGTGCCCGTTTGGGATTGCGCCTTCGCCGGGTAAGTAGGCCAGCAGCCGGGCACTGTGACAGCGCGTTTCCGGGGTCAGACCTTCGACCAGGCGCGACCACCCGGGCGAAGGTTCGATGAAAGGCTGGACATGGCCTCGAGGACGGATGGCAAGACTGACGACGAGTTTCGGTCGCTCCTCGAGGGCGTGCGGACGACCGCCCCCTTGGTGCAGGTCCTCTTCGGCTTCCTGTTGACGATTGCCCTACTCCCCGGTTTCGAGCAATTGACAGGCTTCGAGCTCATCGCCTACTACCTGGCCTTTGCGTTCGCCGCCATCTCGGCGGTCCTCTTCCTGGCGCCGGGAGTGCATCAGCGGTTGAGGGCGCCGGTCGACGGCATCCCCCGTCGGTCATCCCTGCATGTGCAGCGTGCGACACAGCTCGCCATCGCAGGCACGATCACCTTTGCCATCGCCATGGCCGCGGCCGTCCTCCTCGTCTCCTCGCAGGTGCTTCCGTCCGTCGCTGCCCTGATCCTGACGGGCGCAATCACCATCGTGTTGCTCTGGACGTGGTTCTACATGCCACTGGTCCAGTTCAAGCACGAATAGCCCTCGTCCGTTTCGCTAGTCACAGCGCTAACCGGCGGGCTCATCCAGCCGCTGCAGGAGGTTATGGGCCGCCCGCTCGACCTCTTTGTGCCGTCACTCGGAGGCCCGATGCACGCAGGCGATCAGCCCGGTCCGGTGAAGCCGCCTGAAGTCTCCATAGGCGAACCCGTGGCGCGCTTTGGTCTCGTCCTCGGCGCCGTCGGTGAAAGCCCAGATGCCACTCGGCGTAGTCGCTCCACGAGTGGGACTCCAAGAAGCCGTTTTCGTCTGCGGCAGTCGGCTATGAAGCCCCCCAGTCGCTTTCGAGCACGTATTGGCGGGAATCAATCAGTTGTCGGGCCCTGGCCAGTTCAGGCTTGTTCACGGAGTGGGTCGCCATGGGACGGACATTCTCTTGGGTACTTGTGACGGACCTGCTCCCTACCCGGGCGTCCGTAGAGGCGAAGCCCCAACCGGCCCGGATGGGTCAGGGATGCGACTGCGGTCCGGAGACGTTGATGACGGGCGGGCCGGTGCCCGCCCTGAAGAGGATCAGCCTTCCCTCTTCATCGTCCGGGTTGACCTCGCGATGCACCAGATTGGGTGGGACATGGACGAAGTCACCGGGCCCGGCCTCCACGGTCACACCGTCCAGTCCCGACTCCATGCGGATGCGCCCGGTCACGACGTAGAAGTACGTTTCGTAGTCGCCGTGGGAGTGCCATTCGGAAGGCCGGCCCGGCGCCGTCCGAATCACTCCAGCCCAATAGCCCGGATCGGCGACGGCCTGCTCCCTGATCATCCCCGAGGTGGCATCGGCCTCGGACACTTCGCGGTCCCTCAACACTCGAATCCTGGCCATGGGAATCTCCTGGCTCGGCCTCGGCGGAAACTACCGAATCGATGAGGCCTCCGGCATGGCATGGTGAGGGACTCCTGCCAATCGGAACGGTGGTCCCCGCTCGAACCATTTCGTCCCACAAGGTGTCGGCCCGTTTCCGACTCGACAGGCACCAGATAGGCAGCAAGTGAATGTCCCGGTCCAAGCTCCCGTGGTGTGCTTGACCCGAAGACGTTCGGCACGGTCGAGAAGTAGGTTCCTATCCGGGAACGTCCCGCGGCCCCGAGGCTGGCTGGCGCACGTGCCACAACTATCACTACCCACTGACCCGGTGGCCCCCTCGCTCTGGCGATAGAGTCGCTGCTTCAGCGGGGGAAGCGGTGGGTGTTCCCGACGGGCGCGAACGGTTGGGCCGGTTGCTTGACGAAGGCAAGCTGACCCGTGAGGAGTGCAAGGCGGCCAAAGCTGCCTTGCTCCCGTCACCGGGGACCGGCGGGACTAGGCGCCTCGGGGGCGGTCCCAATGACCGAAATGTGCGAGGACATCGGAGCGGGGTCGGCCAATGGATGTTCCGGTTCAGTACTTCCAGTCGGTGATCGCCATCGAATTGGCGGTGACCGGGGGTCTGCTTTATCAGATCGGTTTCTTCTCGTCGCGCAAGGTCGATCCGCGCGACAACACTCCCTATCACCCCGTATTGCGAATCCTGATTGGGTTCGTGATCTCTGCAACCCTTCTCGGCTCGTTGCTTGCGATCCGGATCGGGGGACAGGAGTTGGCCGCTTCGCTGGTCGTCGTGGGACTCGCCGTCTCGGTGCTTCCCATTCTTCTATGGGTGGTTCCTCCGCTGGTACGTGACGCGCGCGACGGGGTGCAGACTGCCGCCGCACTTTGGGGGGTTGTCGGTCTAGTCGTGTACGCCATTGGCGTCGCGGTGGTCATCGTCCTCATCCTCGCTTGACCAGATGCACGGGCATCCGCATCCGTTTCGCCGCCCACGATGCGGCCCCTTCACACCCGGCGTAGGCTCCGACCCGGCCGTCCCGCGGCTTCAGGGCAACCCATCCCCACCCGTTGCCCCCCTGGCTGTAAGGCCCACGGGACGGCCTTTAGGAAAGGGACCGACATGGCAAATCGTCCGCGGCGGCGGTTGGTTGTCGTGCTGGGTGCTCTCGCCTTCGGACTCACCGCGTGCAGTTTGCCTGTGTCGCTTGGCGGTGGACAGGTGTGGATCATCGAGGTTGAGAACACCAGCGATGCGCCTGCCAGGCTCGCAGTCGCAGAGGACGGACTGCCGAGGGGAGATATCGTCGGTACGGCTAATCCGGAGAGCGTCCCGGCAGGGGAGACGGTGGAGGTCACTTTCACGGTCCCGCCGGGAGAGGGCTGGGCGATCTTCGTGAACGCTGTCCCTGTCCTCGTCGCGCAGGACTTCTCTGTGGGTGAGGACGGAAGGCTCCGCCTCCACATATTCGTGCGCCCCGACGGCAGCTCGACAGTCGCCATAGGGTGAAAGGGCACCCTGTTAGGTAGCTTCTGCCTCGGCCAGGTGGTCTCGGAACGGCTACGACACTCCAGCATCGTCATGACGCCGGACATCTACACGGCGGTCCCCCCGAACATGCAGAGGGAGGCGGTGGAGCTCCTGGCGGCCCGATTTGGGGCCTGATAGGCACCAGATCACCAAAGGGGGCTTGTAATTAGGAAAAAACCCCCGTCGGGCTGCCGAGATTTGAACTCGGGACCTCTTGACCCCCAGTCAAGCGCGCTAACCAAACTGCGCCACAGCCCGGAATCAGGCCGTGATGATAGGCCAGACGGGGGTAACCGGCTTTCGCGTTCCTTGCGGCTATCGCGACCCGACCGGTAAGCTCGCCTGGCCGGTGGCGCCGGGTTTGGCGCGGCTGGCGGAAATGACATGGACAAACGGGAGGACAAATCAGGTGAGAGCTTCAAAGCTCGGTCGATGGCGCTGGGTCGCCGCAATCGCCGTTCTGGCGATCGTGGCAGCTGCATGCACCAGCGGCACAACCACCACCAGCGGAACGCCTAGTGGGACGACGGGAACGACGACGGCCGGCGGCGGTGGCACCACCACCACGGCAGGTGCGTCGGGTGAAATCGCCGACTATTCGTACAAGCTGGGGATATTCCAAGACACGACGACTGACAACTACTGGTCGTCACTCGACAATGCCTCCACTGTGTGGAACTCATACGTCCTTACTCCAACAAAACCAGCTCTGTGGACACTCGCCTATCCCGGCATCGAGATCGTCAACGATGTCGCGGTTGACGAGGCGCCGCCGGCCGGTGCCGCCTTCACGGGCGATTGGAGCGTTGACGTGACAGTGCTCACCGATGACGACGAAGACCCAGAGACCCCGGCGGTCCGGAGCACCCAGGCGGTGACCGGAAGCGGCGGCTGGGAAATCACCGTCCCGATGCGCTCCGAGGCCAAGTGGAGCGACGGAAGCCCGATCACCGCTGACGACTTCGTCTTCACCTTCAACACGGCGAAAGACCTGGCGTTGGGCGGTTCCTGGCTGACCTACTTCCCAGTCCCCGACCCGGCCAACCCTGACAAGATCGCACTGGTCTCGGCCGAGGCCACAGATGCCAACACCCTGGTGCTGCGTTTCAACAAGGCGCCCGGATTGGCGATCTGGCCCCATGGCCCTGGCTTTGCGCCGATCATGTCGTCGGCCTTCTGGGGTGACACGGTTGAGGCTGCCAAGGCATCTGACGACCCGACGGCCGAGCTCTATGCGGCCGCAGGCGCGGGCGATCTGTCCGGTGGACAGGTCATCTTCGACTCCCGCACCGAGGGTGTCGGGGCGAAGAACGTCGCCAACGTCGACTACTACGACAAGGGCCGTCCGGTCACTTCTGGTGGAGTGACCTACGACACTGGCCCCTTCGTCAAGGAGTCGGTCTTCACCCTCTACGGTGGACAGGACGCCGCCGTCCTCGCTCTCAAGGCGGGCGATGTCGACTACCTGCTCAACCCACTGGGCATGCAGCGTGGTCTGCTGTCTCAGGTGCAGGGTGACCCGAACCTGACGGCGGTTGTGAACCCAACCAATGGGTTCCGTTATCTGGCCTTCAACCTTCGCAAGGAGCCGATGTCGATTCCTCAGTTCCGCGATGCGCTCGCGCTGATGATCGACAAGGAGTTCATGGCCAACAACGTCCTTCAGGGCGTGGCCTTCCCGCTCTACGCGACGGTGCCCGAGGGCAACACGTCGTGGTACGACGCAACGGTTGCCGATGAGATCTCTGCTCCGTACGTGGGCAAGACGACCTCCGAGCGCCTAGCCGGAGCCATCACCCTCCTCAAGGAGGCAGGCTTCAGCTGGGAAGTCGAGCCGCAGATGGACTGCCTCGACGCCTGCTCGGCAGACAACCCAGGCACCACCATCATCGCCGGCTCCGGCCTGATGAAGGATGGCGCCCCGTACACGCAGGACCTCGAGATCCTGGCTCCGGGACCTGGCTACGACCCGCTGCGGGCCACCTACTCGATCTGGATCGAGACCTGGCTCAACCAGTTGGGCTTCAACGCCAACGCCAACCCGACCGACTTCAACACGATCGTGGACGCGGTCTTCGTCCCGACCGAAGCCGGTGAGCTGGACTACGACATGTACATCCTGGGCTGGTCGCTGGGTGACCCGTCCCTGCCGACCTACCACGCCGACTTCTGGGCCTCCAGGAGCGACACATTGGTGAGCGGCGGTAACAACAACACCGGCTTCAACAACGCCGACTTCGATGCCCTGGTCGATCAGTTCGAAGCAACGACCGACGAGGCCGAGGCCAAGACGATCATGTGGGAAGAGGAGAAGATCCTCGCCACTGAGAAGCCATACATCCTGCTGTTCGACACCGGAATCCTGGAGTTCTACCGCCAGGCCAACGTGAACTACCCGTTCACCGAGAGCCTGTCCGGTCTTCAGTTCCTTTCAGGCATGCAGGGGCAGGTCACATCCGCCAAATAGTGGCCATGTGATCGGACGGTTTTGGGGGGCGAGGGAAACCTCGCCCCCCAAGCCTTTTCCAGGCCCCCGTGGTAGATTTCGCCCGTCTTGACCGGACACCCGGGGTGAACGCTTGGCGGTGACAGTTCAACGACGTTGGCTGCGGGGAGGCCTCATCGCGGTCGGCACCGTGGCGGCTCTCGTCTTCGTTGTTCCGGTCGTGTGGCGTGGCTATTGCAGCCTCGGGGCATGGGCCCGGCTCGCCGCCTTGGGTCTGGTCGTGGCCGGGTTGTTCATCGGCTCCCGCTACGCCTCCGGCCTTTTCCGCCTCATTGGGGGCCGGCTGGCACAGGGCCTGCTCCTCTTCATCACCTTCCTGGCCCTGGTCTACCTGCTGTTGGAGGCCCAACCCGGCGACATCACCCAACAGCTGATTCTCAATCCCAAGCTGCCCCCGGAAGCGCAAGACATCATGGCGGCCCAACTCGGGCTCGACCAGCCGCTCCCCACCCGGGTGGTCACCTACACCACCAACTTCTTCTGCGGAGAGCTCGGCTTCAGCTTCTCGCAGTACCCGCAGCAGGTGGCCCATCTGATCGCCGAACGGCTGCCGAGGACCATCACCCTGTTCCTCTCCGCCACCGTACTTGCGTATTTCATGGGATTCGGATTGGGCAAGGTTCTTGCATGGAGGCGGGGGAAGAGGGGAGAGACGGCGGTGACGCTGGCCGGGGTGGGGATGTACACCGTCTTCTACCCGTGGTTCGCCATCCTGATGATCTGGTTCTTCGGGTACATCCTCAACTGGTTCCCGATAGCCAAATTCACTTCCGTGGACACCTGGTCGAATCCCCCAGACATCAATGGAAACATCCTGACCCCCAACTATGTCTTCACTCGGCTGCTGCTCAGTGCTCTGATCACCACAGTCCTCATAGTCATGGTGATCTCGCTTGCACAGCGGCTTCCCACTGAGCGCAGGACGTGGCCCCGGCGTGTGGGGATTCTGATCGTGCTCGGGCTGTTGGTCGGATATTGGGCCACTTCCGTGATGGCGCCTTACGCGGCAGACATCCTCCATCACACAATGCTTCCGGTGATCACGCTGGCCTCAGTGACCTTCGCGGGAATCATGCTCCTAACCCGGTCTTCGATGCTGGAGACCCTGCGGGAGGACTACATCCTCACCGCCAGGGCCAAGGGACTTACTGACGCCGACGTCCGTGATCGCCATGCTGCTCGTAACGCTCTTCTGCCGGTGGTCACCTCCCTGGTCCTTGCCCTCGCCTTCGTGATAAGCGGAGGCATCATCACCGAGTCGGTGTTCTCCTGGCCAGGCCTGGGTAGTCAGCTCCTGGGAGCAACCTTGTCCGAAGACATTCCCCTCGCCACAGGCACTCTCGGGATAATCGCCGTACTCGCCTTGATCGGACACTTGGTGGCCGACGTCATGTACATGTACCTGGATCCTCGGATCCGTTACAGCTAAGGAGCGATGTGACCGACCTCCAGATCAAACCACCGGCAGAAGTCGTAGCTCCGCTGGTGCCGGAGGCGATGTGGCGGGTGCGGTTGCGGCTGTTTCGCCGCACATTCGCCCAGAACTGGAAACTCTTCGCCCGCAACCGGATTGGTCTGATCGGGCTCGGAGTCATCGGCGTCTTCGCCCTGATGGCGATTTCCCATCCAATCCTGATGAACACCGTGTGGCAACCCAACGTGTACGACCCGGTGCAGGGATATCACGCGGTGTCGGTCGAGAAAACAGTGGTGGTTACGGTCACTGATCCCAACACCGAGATCGACCTCGCCACCGCGGCCGTCCAATCCAACCCCTTCGTTCAGGTCGGAGATGTGATCTCGATTCCACAGCAGCCGGCGCCGCCCACCTTCAAGCCGGTGGAGGGCACCACCCGGTCAGGGGCCGTGGTGGCGGCATCACACTGGCTCGGCACCGACCCGCTCGGGCGCGACGTCCTCTCCCAGCTCCTCTACAGCACCAGGTCGGCCTTTTTCCTCGGCCTGGTGGCGGCCCTGGTCACAGTGTTCATCGCCACCACGGTCGGATCGATCTCCGCCTATTTCGGTGGTGGCTTGGACACATTCCTGATGAGGTTCGCCGACCTCATACTCTTGGTGCCCTTGCTCCCAGTGCTGATCGTGGTGAGCGCCCTGTTCACGTTGACTCTGCCACTGCTCGGGTTGGTGATCGGGATCCTCACCGGCTTCGGTGGTACCGCCATCATCCTCAAGTCGCAGGCCTTGCAGGTCAAGGTGAAGCCGTTCATCGACGCTGCTCGCATCGCCGGTGGAAGCCACCGCCACGTGATTCTGCGTCACATCATCCCCAACGTGTTGCCACTCAGCTTCCTCTACATGATGTTCACCGTCACCGATGCGATCAGCCTCGAGGCGACGCTCTCGTTCCTGGGATTGCTCAGCATCCCGATGTCCTGGGGGATCATGATCAACACCGCCTCCAGTCAGGGCTATCTGCTCAGCGGCACTGACTTCTGGTGGCTGCTGCTCCCTGCCGGCATGGCGGTGAGCCTGCTGGCGGGGTCGTTCTTCCTGGTCGGACGGGCGATGGATGAGGTGGTAAACCCAAGGCTCCGTCGCCGGTGATTGACCCACGGCCGGCTTCATCGATGAGAACGCGCCCTCATGAGTGACAACGGGCATGCGCCGCTGCTCGAGGTCGACCGCCTGGTCATGCGTTACGAAACCGAGAAGGGCGAGGTGTCGGCGGTGGAGGACGTGTCCTTTTCGATCCGCCAGGGAGAGTCCCTCGGCCTCGTGGGCGAGTCCGGCTGCGGCAAGACCTCGGTGGCCATGGCCCTGATGCGGTTGGCAGCCGACAATGCTCGCTACAAGTCGGGAGAGATTCGCCTGAACGGTGAGAACCTGTTGGCTCTGCGGGAGGACGAGATGCGGGCCCGCCGCTGGAACGACATCTCGATGGTCTTCCAGGGGGCGATGAACTCCTGGAACCCGGTGTACAGGGTGGGTGATCAGATCCGGGAGGCGATCGACATCCACTTCGAGCCGCGGCCGACAGACAAGGAGGCCAGAGCTCGCATGACCCGGCTCTTCGAGCTGGTGGGATTGAACCCGGCCATGCTGGACCACTACCCACATGAGTTCTCCGGCGGGATGCGCCAGCGGGCCGTCATCGCCATGGCGCTGTCATGCGACCCGCAACTGATCATTGCCGACGAGCCCACTACCGCCCTGGACGTGATCGTCCAAGACCAGATCCTCAAGGAGCTCAAGAAGGTCCAGGAGCAGCTGGGGATGTCGCTCATCTACATCAGCCACGACATCGCGGTGATCGCCGAGGTCACCGACACCATCGGGGTGATGTACGCGGGCCGGCTGGTCGAGTACGGCCCGACTCTTTCCATATTCCACAGCCCCCGCCACCCCTATTCGTTCCTGCTTCTGTCCTCGACTCCTTCCATCACCGGGCCTCGCCGCAAGCTGGCCCCTCTTGAAGGCGAGCCCCCCAATCTGCTCGACCCTCCGACAGGGTGCCGTTTCCATCCCCGCTGCCCCTATGCCACCGAAGTCTGCAGCACGACGGTGCCCGAGTTAGAGGACATCGGCGGCGGTCATCAGGTCGCCTGCTGGCATTGGCAGGAAGTCCCCGTTTCCATTGGAGCGCTCCAGAGATGACCGAGCCGATCATCAAAGTCGACGAGCTCACCAAGTTCTTCCCCATCTCAAAGGGGCTCTTCCGCAAGGCGACCGATTTCGTCCATGCCGTCGACGGCATCAATTTCGAGATTGCCCCGGGG
>DATBMA010000050.1:0-4224 GCA_036555105.1 Acidimicrobiia bacterium | reverse complement strand
GTTCGTCGGTACCTGAGCTCGGATGCCGAATTCAGTATTCAGATGCACCTACATGAGGGAAATGACGAAGCCGCCGCCGCGAATTACTGGAAGCGAGAGACCGGACTCGACGACGCTCGCTTCCACCGCACGTTCATCAAGCCTCGGGGGACCGGCCACCGCAAGAACCATCTCGAGCATGGCATATGCAAGGTCAGGGTGCGTCGTTGCGCCGACATGTGGAATCGATTGATGGCCTGGGTCGAGGAGGTCGGAGATGTCCTCTATAAGCCACTGATAACCTGAGTGCGGGCCGCTAGCTCAACTGGCAGCAGCAGGGCGCTCTTAACGCCAAGGTTGGGGGTTCGAGTCCCCCGCGGCCCACACCCCGAAGCTAAAAAGCCGTGACAAGCGGGCGTAGCCGAATTGGCACAGGCGCCAGACTTAGGATCTGGTGGGTTCGCCCAATGTGGGTTCGAGTCCCACCGCCCGCACTCACTCGGACAGCTTCGCTGCCAATGCCCGCACGGCTCGAGCCCGATGACTCAGCGTGTTCTTGACGGCCACACCGAGCTCTGCCAGGGTCGAGCCCTCGACTTCGAACACCGGGTCGTATCCGAACCCCCCGCTCCCACGCCGGACCAAGGCGATAGTGCCCTCGAGAGCTCCTTCCGCCAGCACCCGGCGGCCGCCAGGGAACACCGCGGCCACAACCGTCCGAAAGGTCGCCCGGCGGTCGTCGATCCCTGCCATGCGCTCGAGCAGGAGGCTGACGTTGTCGTCGTAAGTGGCGTCGGGACCGGCGAAGCGGGCGGTCCTCACCCCCGGGGCGCCGCCGATGGCAGCCACCTCGAGTCCGGTGTCGTCGGCCAGAGTGGGCAACCCGGTGGCAGCCATCACCGCTTCGGCCTTGAGCAATGCGTTGGCTTCCAGATCCACTCCGGTCTCTTGGACGTCCGGCCAGTCCTGACCCCAGATCGGGATCAGCCCGACTTCGGCCATGACCGCCGCGATCTCCTTTGCCTTGTCGGGGTTCTTCGAGGCGATGACCATCTCGATCGCCACTAGGCGATCGCCTGGCGCTGTAGCTCGACCAGACGGGCGATACCGGCTCCGGCCAGGTCGAGCAGGCCATCGAGGTCGGCCCGGTCGAACAGCCCCTTCTCGGCCGTGCCCTGAACCTCGACCAGCAGCCCTCTGCCAGACATCACCACGTTGAGGTCTACGTCGGCCCGCACGTCGTCCTCGTACTCGAGGTCCAGCAGGGGGGCACCGTCGATTAGGCCCACCGAGATGGCCGCTACCTGGTCGACCAGGGGGACCGCCGTGAGCAGCTCGCGTGTCACCGCGTCCGCCAGAGTCTGATGCAGGGCCACCCAGGCACCGGTCACCGCCGCCGTGCGAGTTCCGCCGTCGGCTTGGATCACATCGCAGTCGACCCGCACCATCCGCTCCCCCAGACCGGGGAGGTCGACGACCGACCGCAGGGCCCGGCCGATCAACCGGGAGATCTCCTGGGACCTACCTTTGGTATAGCTGTCCCGTCCTATCCGCTCTCGGCTGGAGCCGGGCAGCATCCCGTACTCGGCGGTCACCCAACCGCGGCCGGAGTCCCGCATCCAACGCGGCACCTCCGGCTCGACCGCAGCCGTGCAAAGGACCCTGGTTCGGCCCATCTCGATCAGGACCGACCCCGGGGTGGCATCGGTGTACCCGAGCTCCATCCTGACGGGCCGCAGCTCATCCGCTGACCGGGTGCGACCTGTCATATGTCCCTCACCAAACCTGGAACGGCCAGCTCCACCGCCCGGCCAAAAGTCGCCTCCGCCTCCGCCACCGACCGGGCCGGGTCCAGATAGGGAGGGATGTGGGTCAGCATCAGGGAACGAGCGCCCTCCCGGCGGGCGATCTCCCCGGCCTCACCGGCAGTCATGTGGAAGGGATAGTCGTTGACCCCGGAAGGGCCCTGGTAGGTCGCCTCCGACAAGAGAAGGTGAGCCCCACGAGCGAGCCGAGGCCACTCTCCCGCCGGCCCAGTGTCGGCCGAATACGCCAACACCCGCCCTTCCGCCTCCCAACGGCTCCCGACCGTCACCACCGAGTGGTCTGTGATGGCGAAAGCCACCGTTATCTCATCGAGCTCGATCTGGTCGTCGTCACCAACAGGGTGGAAGGTGAACGTGTCATAGATCTCCGGGTCGTCGCCGGCATTGACGAACTCGCAAAGGCGGTCGATCACTTGCTGCGGGGCATAGAGCGGCACCCCCGACCGCGGTTCCGGCCGGTATCTGAACGCGTGGTAGGCCACCAAGACGTCGAGGCAGTGATCGGGGTGCTGATGCGACACCACTACCGCGTCCACCGCGTCGGGATCGATCGGCAGCGCCGTGAAGGTCCCGGGCCCGGCATCACACCAGACATTGGTTCCCTTGTGCTCGATCAGGTAGCCGGCCGCAGGTCGGCCCGGAGTTGGGAAGGTTCCTGAGGATCCGAGGACGGTGAGGCGCACGGCCGGAGGAGGTTAGGGGCAGGTCCCGCCCCGAGGTCGGCTCGGGTTCGAGCTTCAGGGAGCCAGTCGCTCGATTCGCCAGGCATCGCCCTCAGCCCGGTACAGCAGCCGGTCGTGGAACCTGTTCAACCGCCCCTGCCAGAACTCGAACTCCTCCGGGATCAGCCTCCAGCCGCCCCAGTGCGGTGGCCTGGCCACCTCCCTTCCCTCATTGACTGCCGTCACCTCGGCCATGGCCGCCTCCAAATCCGCTCGGCCTCCCACCACCTGGCTCTGCGGTGACGCAGCCGCCGCCAGCTGTGCCTCCCTCGGTCGCGAGGCGAAATAGGCGTCGGACTGCTCGGCCGAGACCCTCTCCACTCTTCCCTCCAGCCGAACCTGGCGGTGCAACGGAACCCACACGAAGGCGGCCGCGGCCTGGGGATTGGCCGAGAGCTCGGCACCCTTCCGGCTGTGGTAATTCGTGTAGAAGACCAGTCCATCCGGGCCGAAGTCCTTCATCAGCACGGCCCTGGCCGATGGACGGGCATCGCTGGCGGCTGTGGCGAGCACGAAAGCGGTGGGCTCCGGAACCCCCGCCGACTCGGCCTCCCGGAACCAGGTCAGGAACTGTTTGAAAGGATCGGGGTCGAGGTCGCCGATGTCGATGCCGGCGGTGTCGTACTCGACCCGCGGGGTCGCCGGCAAGCGGTCGTCCATCCCCGCAACGGTACCTAGCGTGGGAATGTGGGTTCCTCAACCAGCCTGTTGACGATGGTCGGCCGGGCAATCGGCCGCCGCTGCCCCCGTTGCGGCTCGGGTTCCGTGTTCAAGGGATGGTTCGACCTGGTCGACCATTGCCCCCGCTGCGGCCATCGATTCGAGCGAGAGCAGGGCTATTGGGTGGGCGCAATGATCATCAACACGGCCTTCGCCATCGTCGGCCTGATGGGGGGCTTCCTGTTGGGCCTCGCCCTCACCTGGCCAGCGGTGCCATGGGAGGCCCTGACCATTGGCACCGCAGTGGTGGCCGGGCTGATCCCTCTGGTCGGCTACCCGTACTCGAAGACCTTGTGGCTGGCGTACGACCTGAAGGTGCACCCGCTGGAGCCGGCTGAGGAAGAAGCAGCGAGGCAAAGGACCCGGCTCGCTCCCTGACCGTCTCGACTCCAGCCACATCCACCCGTCACTGGTCAGATCGCGCCTGCTGGAACATCCATCGGTGGCCCTCGAGATCTTCGGCTGTGTACAGCCTGCCGTCCGGTCCTTCCTCGAGGGGGCGGATCACTTGTGCGCCGGCCGCGACCGCTCGCGCGTGATGAGCATCGAGGTCATCCACGATGACGAGGAGCCCGTCGATCACCCATGGGTTGTCCTGCCAGCGCCCGGCAGCCTCGCAGGTCTCACGGTGACTCTTGGGGCCCTGATATTCGCGGTTGGGGGTGGCGACCATGACGATCTGGCCTCCGCCGACATCTAGCTCTGCGTGCCCGACCGTCCCATCGTCCATGACGAAGCGCTCACCGTGCTCGGTGAATCCGAAGGCTGTCGTCAGCCAGCCCAGCGCAGTCACGGTGTCCTGATAGGCGATCATCGGATAGATCCGCTGCCTCATGGCCGGTTCAACTCGGTCAGCCAAGGACTCACACTCGGAAGAATACGGAGAGAGCGTCGGCGCGGACAGCCCAGGGCTCCGGTCTTTCTTACTTGAACCTTTGTACTTTGTACTCAATGTGCTGATGTCGACCGTGGTAGCC
>DATBMA010000027.1:0-11355 GCA_036555105.1 Acidimicrobiia bacterium | reverse complement strand
GGCCCGGTGATCGTGACGAGACGCATCGAGCTCAGGACGGCGACCGCCAGCTCCAGCTCGCGCTCGCGGCCGACGAAGCGCGACCCCACCCTGGGGAGATTGTCCGGGGTGGTCTGCACGTTGCGCAGCGGGGGGAACTCCGTGCGCATCCAAGGCATGACCGCCTGGTAGAGGCGTTGTGGATGGGCCAGGTCCTTCAATTGGAAGGAGCCGAGCTCCACCAGCGTGGCCTCGGGAGGAAGGTCGCTGCCAACCAGCTCGCGGGTCGTCTGCGACATGACCACCTGGCCCCCATGGGCTGCCGCACCGATCCGGGCGGCCCGGTGCAGGTCGATGCCTACGCCGCCGTGCTCCTCACTGAGGATCTCACCGGTGTGCAGCCCCATCCTCACCTTCACCTCGGCCCCTGCGGGCCAGGCCTGGGCTGCCAGCCGGTCTTGACCCTCGAGAGCAGCCGCCACCGCCGAGCGGGCCGAGGGGAATATGAAGAAGAGGCTGTCTCCCTCGTTGCCGGACTCTCTTCCACCGAAGCGGGAGAAGACATCACGCAGGATGCGGTTGTGATCGGCCAGTAGATCGACGTAGCGGTCGCCCAGGTCCTGCAGGAGGCGGGTTGACCCTTCGATGTCGGTTAACAGGAAGGTGACCGTGCCGGATGCCCCGGTCTTTGCGGGCTGGTCCCCATTCACGTTGGGAAACTGTAGGGAGCGCGTGCGCGTGGACAACCCGCCCTACCCTGGCTCCATGCGCCGACTGGCGGCAGCAACCGCCCTGGTGATGACAGCAACGGCGTGCTCGCCCGCAGCCACGACCACGTCCTCCACCACGGTTCCGGTGACGTCGACGACCACGACCATCCCTCCCACCACCGTGGCGCCTTCCTCCACCACCACTCAACCCACCACCACCACCGCCGGCTCGGTCGAGGGCACCTCGTTCGTGCTGCCCGCCACCAGGGAGATGGGTCCCGCTTGGGAGGAGTTGTTCGTCATCCCCTACGGCGTCGACGAGGCCACCCTGGGGACCGCCCCCGGCGGCGAGGGCCTGATGTATGGGCCCGAGTACGGGGCGCAGGCGCCCGATGGGACCTGGGCATTCCTCGATGCGGCCAAGCAACGCATCGCCTACTTCTCTGAAGACGGGGAATACTTGAACCAGGTGCCGATCGGACCTGACCTACTGGTCGATGGCCAATACTTCCAGTACCAGTTGCCTCGATTTCTGGATGACGGCACCCTGATCGCCACGGGGTTCCGCGGCGAGAACTCCACCGCGGTGCTCATGGTCAAAGACGGGATGGCGTCGGAGATGAGCCTGGCCGTTGCGGTGATCGCCAAGACCGATGACGGGTCACTGCTCTACGGGTTCGACACCGCCAACAACCAGGTCGAGGTGGACCTGGCTGCCGCCACCGTCACCCCGGTGGAATTCTTCCGCAGCCGCACCGGTGACCGATACCGGCTGACCCTGGCCGATCAGACACTGCACATCGAGCAGCCGGATGCCGATCCCCCATCCGATCGGAGTCTCGCAATCCTGGCCCCGGATCCGCCGGGAGGGGGGGCCTTCGCTTCCGCCGAGCTCGCCTCGGGCGTGGACGGAGACCTGTACCTATTCATGCTCGGGATCGCCCAGGACGACGAGTCGCTACAGCTCGGGGGGTACACCACCATCCATCCCGACGGCGGCATCGACAACATCGAAACGGTCAGGGACCCGTTCAGCCCGTCGGACCCCGGCAGCCCGTCACACCTCGGTGTCCGCCCGGGGACGAACGACCCCTGGCTGATGTTCATCGACGAAGACGGGGCTCGGGTGTTCGGGTTGCGTGCTCCGTAGCGGTCCGGATGTCCTCCCCAGGGCCGATGTGGGGCCAGTTACCGGATCAGGCCCTCCTTCCGGTACCAATCGACCATCCGGCCGAGCATCACCTCCGGATCGATGTAGTCGAGGCCGAGCTCCCGTGTGGCCCGGCTCCCGTCGTATGCGTGACCGTGTCGCAACGTGCGGGCCATCGCCCGGCAGATCCGGGGCCGCCGCCCCACCGCCCGGCTGGCGAATTCGACAGTGGCCGCACCGGCCGAGGCAACCCATCCCGGCACCACCCGCAGCCTCAACTTCCTCCCCAGCGCCCGTTCCAGAAATGCGGCCGCCTGGCGTATCGGCAGCGTGACCCCTGACAAGAGGTAGCGACGGCCGGGCCGGCCCCGTCCTGCTGCGAGGAGGTGGCCGCGTGCGCAGTCGTCGATGTCCACCAGCGAAAGGCGAGTGTCGACCACAGCCGGCAGGCGGCCGTTGACCAGGTCGATGATCAGCCTGGCGCTGCCGGTGCTGCGGCCCGGCCCCTGGACGGACGAGGGCAACACCGCAACCACTTCCAGGTCCGGCGGGGCGGAGAAAGCGGCCAGCTCGCCGTCGAACTTGCTGCGCTCGTAGTCCGAGAGGAAGTAACCCCGGTGAGGAGAGTCCTCGGTGGCGATGGTCCCCTCTTCCTCACCGATCGATGATGCCGATGACGTGTAGACCAACCTTCGCACTCCCGCCGACGCGCTCGAACGCGCGACATTGGCCGTTCCCACCACGTTGGCCTGATGAAGCTCCTCACTGCTGGCGCCGCACATCTGGTTGAGCCCGGCGACGTGGAATACGACCTCGGCGCCTGCGAAGGCCTGGCCCAAGCCGGCCTCATCGAGGATGTCGCCTCGCCAGGGCTTCAGGTCCTTGGGTAGGCGGGTCGGATCCCGCGCCACTGCCACGACCTCATGACCGGCATCAAGCAGGTGCCGGGCGACGGCGCCGCCCACCACTCCGGTTGCCCCGGTGATGGCGACCCTCATGCCGTAGTCGACGACCTGGTCTTCCTGGCCTGCTCCCAGAACCCGACGAAGTACTGCCACCCCGAGCCAATGGTGACGATCACCGCAATCCACATCACCCACTGGTCGAGGTACAAGGGGCCCCACCGCTCCGGAAGTCTCAGGAAGGCGAGGAAGATCGCCAGGTACTGGGCCCAAGCCTTCACCTTGCCCCATGTCGTCGGCTTCATCATGCCGCCGCCGACCGCCACCACCCCCCGCAGTCCCATCACCAGGAACTCGCGCATGATGATGATCAACGCCGCCCAGATGGACACGCGGTCTATTGCGGTGAGGGCAAGCAACGAGCCCGACACCAGCAACTTGTCTGCCGTGGTGTCGAGAAAGGCACCGGTCACCGACTCCTGCTTCCAGCGCCTGGCGAGGTAGCCGTCCAGGAAGTCGGTGATGGCAGCCGCCGCGAACAGCAGGGCCGCCAGATACAGGGCTTGGCCCGCCAATGGATAGGTCGGGTGCAGATAGAGCCGGGTGAGTCCCATGATCACCGGCACAGCCACGATCCGGGCGATTGCCAGCCAATCGGGAAACGAGATCGGCCTACCTCCTGAGAACCTCACTGATGGTAATGGAGCAGCCGGTCATCATCCGACCTCGATCAAGATCCTGGATCCGCCCAGCCGAGGCTCCGTTCCACCGCCTGTCTCCATCTCGCCATCATCTCCTGTCGGCGGCCGCCCTCCATCGACGGCGAATAGCGGGCCGTCTCCCGCCAGCGGCCGGCGAGTTCGGCTGTCGAGCTGAACAGACCGGCGGCGAGCCCGGCAGCAGAGGCAGCCCCCAAGGCGGTGGTCTCGGCCACCGGCGGCAGCAGCACCGGGACCCCGAGAAGATCTGCCTGCAGCTGCATGAGGAGGCGATTGGCGGTCATCCCCCCGTCCACCCGCAGCTCGGAGACCGCGGTACCACTGTCCCCCTCCATAGCCTCCACCAACTCCGCGGTCTGGAAGGCGGTCGCCTGGAGCGCCGCCAGCGCGATGTGGGCCTTGGTCGTGTACCTCGTCAGCCCCACCAGCACCCCGCGGGCATCCGGCCTCCAGTGGGGGGCGAACAAGCCCGAAAAGGCGGGCACCAGATAGACGTCGCCCGTGTCGGCGACCGATGCAGCCAACGACTCGATTTCGGCGGCGTCTCCGATGAGTCCCAGGTTGTCCCGCAGCCACTGGACCAGGGCCCCGGCCACAGCCACCGATCCCTCCAGCGCATATGTGGCCGGGTCGCCCTCGACCTGGTACCCGACCGTGGTGAGGAGGCCGCGGCTGGACGGGACCGGGGTCCCGCCGGTGTTGGTGAGGAGGAAGCAACCGGTGCCATACGTGTTCTTGGCCATGCCAGGCTCGAAGCAGCCTTGCCCGAACAGGGCCGCCTGCTGATCGCCAAGGATGGCACCGAGGCGGGCCCCGGCCAGGGGACCCTCCGTGATAGGGGCGTTGATCCCCGCCGATGGCGCGATCTCTGGGAGCAAGGCACTGGGCACGCCCATCAGCGAGCAAAGCCCCTCGTCCCACTCTCGGGTTTCGAGGTCCATCAGCATCGTTCGCGAGGCGTTGGTGGGATCGGTGACGTGCATGCCCCCGGTCAGGTTCCACGCCAGCCAGGAGTCGATGGTCCCGGCCGCCAGTTCCCCGCTTTCCGAACGGCGCCGCAACGTCGGATCCGAATCGAGAAGCCAGCGGAGCTTGGGGCCGGAGAAGTAGGTGGCTAGAGGAAGGCCGGTCTTGGCTCGCAGGCGATCGGGCCCCTCGTCGCCCGCAAGGCCCATGCAGATGGCGGCGGTGCGGGTGTCCTGCCAGACGATGGCGTTGGCCACCGGCGCTCCCG
Organism: Acidimicrobiia bacterium; assembly: GCA_036555105.1. Lineage (GTDB taxonomy): Bacteria > Actinomycetota > Acidimicrobiia > Spongiisociales > ZC4RG35 > DATBMA01. Next base: position 6,661 of record DATBMA010000027.1, on the reverse strand, counting down.
TCGACCGCTCCCAGACGACCACCGTCTCGCGTTGATTGGTTATGCCTACGCCGGCCAGATCCATCGCATTGAGTCCCGCCGTCGCAAGCGCGCTGCCGACAACGGCCTTGCTGCGCTCCCATATCTCGACCGGGTCGTGCTCGACCCAGCCCGGCCGCGGAAAGATCTGACGATGCTCTTGCTGAGCCGAGGCCACGGCCTTCCCCTCGGCGTCGAAGACGATGAACCGCGTGCTGGTGGTGCCCTGATCGAGGGCCCCGACCAGCTCGTTCATGCCAACGGGGCGAACAAGTCGACCGCGTTGCCGTCGGCGTCGAGCACAGTCGCATAGCGCTGGCCCCACGGCGCGTCGAAGGGAGCCAGATGCGAGCTCGCCCCGGCCGCGCACAGGTCATCGTGCAGGCCGTCCACCTCGGCCGGGTCGGTGCAGAGGAAGGCGAGGGCGACGCGATGGCTGCCGGTCGGGGGCTCCCAGGAGGAAAAGGACTGCACCGACGCGACGGAGTCGAACATGACCCTGAGGCCGCCCGGCCCGGCGGCTTCGGAGTGGTCGTCCGCCTTCATCGTGAACTCGAGGCCCAGCCGCCCGTAGAAAGCGGTGGCTCCATCCATGTCCGATACGACCAGTCCTATGGCATCGAGTCGGGGCATGATGCCGAGTCTGGCAGGACTCAAGCGAACCGTCGGTGGGCGGCCAGTTCTGCGGCCCGGGCCCGGTCCTGAAGCCACATCCGCACGACCTCGATGGCATCCTCCACCATCAGATCGACCTCGGTCCGCTCGGCTTTGGTGAACCTGGTCAGCACGTAGTCGGCAGGATCGCGGTCTCCCTGGGGCCTCCCCACTCCAAGCTTGAGGCGAGCGAACTCGCCTCCCACCGACTGCACCAACGACCTCACCCCGTTGTGTCCCCCACTGCCGCCCCCGTTCTGGAGCCTGAGGCGTCCGAAGGCGAGATCGATGTCGTCGTGCACCACCAGCATCTCGGCGGCCGGTTGGTGGAAGTAGCCGAGCAAGCCCGCCAGCGCCCTGCCGGTGTCGTTCATGAAGGTCGTGGGCAACACGAGCAGGTCGTCGCCCAGCGCGCCTACTTCGGCTCGAATTCGGCGAGGGGCTCGTTTGAGGCCGACGCCATCTCGGGTAGCCACCTCGGTGACAACCTCTCCACCGAGATTGTGCCTGGTGCCGCGGTATTCCGAGCCAGGATTTCGCAGGCCGACGACGAGAGCCACGGCCTACTCGGTCGGCTCTTCTCCGCCCTCTTCGGCGGGAGCCGCCGCCTCTTCCCCCTCCTCGGCCTCTGCCTCGGGGACCTCGGGCTCCTTCTCGACGGCAGGAACCGTCACCCCGACCACTCCCTCCTCGGGAGGATCGAGATAGGTGATGCCCTCTACCTCCGGCAATTCCGAGACTCGCATCGTGTCGCCGATCTCGAGGGCGGTCACGTCAACCGAGATGAATGCCGGGACGTCGGTCGGCAAGGCCTCGACATGTACCTCGTTGCGGGCCGGGGTGAGGATGCCGCCGGCCTTCACCCCGAGTGCCAAACCTTCGAAGTGCAGCGCCACCGTGGCCGTGACCTTTTCCGACAGGGAGACCCGGAGGAGATCTATGTGGCGGATCTGGTTGCGCACCGGATGACGGTCGATGGAGCGGACGAGCGTGGGGACTCCGGCGGCGCCGTCGATCTCGAGGTTGATGACGACGTGGGTTCCGGCCACACCATGGAAAGCAGTCGTCAGGTCGTGGTGGTCGACCATGACCGAGACCGGCTCCATCCCGTGTCCGTAGACAACTGCGGGGACCTGACCGGTCCTGCGCAAACGACGCGACGCCCGCGTGCCGGTGGCGCGACCGGTTTCGGCTTTGAGACTGATCTGGGCCATGGGGAACTACTCCTCGAAAAAGGGGGCCAAACGGCGAGCCCTGATTATATGCGGGCGCAGAGTCTGATCAGCCGCCGGCCTCCAGCTTCCAGCCATGCGTCACCCAGGCTGCGGTGCGGTCTGCCATCCAATCGTCGGTCGCCGCCGGCGACATCCCCGGCAACTTGAGGTCGTGGCGAGCCCCCTCCATCAACACGGTGGTGGCCAGCGGCCGTAAGTGGGTGTTGAACAGGTCCATACGGCTGAGGGCGTCCCGGTCGCCCTGGAACGCAAGGATCGGAACGGAGATGTCGCGGAGGTGGTCGACCCTGAGGGCCTCTGGTCGCCCGGCCGGATGAAGCGGATATGCATAGAGCACAACCGCGGCACAGGCGATGCCGCCGGCAGCCAGGTAGGAGCCCATGCGGCCGCCCATGGACCTGCCGCCAAGGATCGGCACATCGCCGGACAGGCTCGCCAGTCTCCCGACCGCGGCCTGATGGCAGGCAAGCAGTCGCTCGGTCGAGTCAGGTCGGCTTCTTCCCGCCTCGGTGTACGGGTAGTTGAAGGTGAGGACGTTGAAGCCTCGCTCGGATAACGCGGTGGCCAGTCCGACGATCCGGGGATGGCCCTGGTCGGTGCCTGCCCCGTGAGCGAGCAGGAAGCCGGTGCCGGCCTTGCCGTAGAGGCGGCCCGAAACACGGCCACCTTCCCAGTCGATGGAGATCGCGCGGCTCACGCCTGACCGAGGCTACCGGCCGGGGATGATTGGCCCCCTCACCTACCATCGCGGCGTGATCGGCGGTCGGTGGTGAGCGGTTGGCGCGCCGCGCTCGTGGCGGTCCTCGTGGGTGGGGTGGTTCTGGCCATCGGTTGGTGGCTGAACCGGCCCGACAGCCCGGGAACCACGGGCACCACCGATCCCCCGGCCGGCGCCGGCGTCCTCGCCTGCCCTCCCGCCCTCGATCTGGCATGCGATGGGCTGGCTGCGGAGGTCGGGGCGGCCAGGCGCACCTACACAGGTGGTGAGGTGACGGAGGGCACGGTCGTCATCGCCGAGGCCGCGGCCCTGCCCGAAGCGGCGGAGCCATTCGCCCGCACCCCCGTAGCCATCGCGGTTTGGCACGAGAAGGCTCCGACCCTTTCCGAGACCTGTGGTGGGATCGACGTCGCCTGCCTCGTCGAGAATGCTGGTCGGGCCTGGAACGACCTCGGAGGGAGCGCCTCGTGGGGGAGCCTGGGATTGGGGTTGGCCGATGCCACCCAAGGAGCGGTGGATCTCGACGCATGGAGGCTGGTAGATGGGGCCGGCCCGCCTGCAAGTTTCGCCGACGCCGTCCGACTGCGATCCGCCGACGATGGCACTTTGCTCTCCGATCTCGTGCTCTTCCCCACCAGGGCGGATGCGGTGATCTCTGGAGAGGCGGCCATTGCAGGCCAGCTCGTCAACGCACAAAACCGGACCGGGCGGCTCGACGTCTTCTATCCGACGGCGTCAGGCTGGGTGGAGTATCGGGTCGTCGCCGGACCTGGCCGCGCCGCCGATCGCCTCCTGTCCGATCTGTTGGCGCCGGAATTGCAAGCAGTCCTCGGTAGCCTGGGGCTGCGGCCACTCGACGGGGAAGCAACCGGACTGATGCAAGGATTGGGACAACCTGGCACACCCCTCCCGGCACTGACGGATGCCGAGAAGGATTCCCTGATCGCCTCCTGGACGAACACCTTCGGAGGTTGAGTTGAAGAAACCATCGAGCGCCGCGACTGCGCTCTTCATCACCGCGGCGATGGCGCTCGCCGCCTGCTTCGGCGGGAGCTCGGGAACCACCGGGGCGGGAGGCACCGTCCCGGCCGGCTGCATCGAGGTGCCGGCCGCGGTCTCGAGCGAGAAAGTGACGCTGCTGACCGGGCTCGCCGAGTCCTTCAACGCCACCAATCCCGAATTCGATGGGGCGTGTGTAGCCGTCACCATTCAGAGGGTCGCCTCCGGGCTTGCCGCCCAGCTGCTGGCGGCGGGCTGGCCGGAGGACGGGTCGGCCGGGCCTCAGCCGGTGCTGTGGAGCCCTGCCTCCACGGCCTGGGGAGCTGTGGTCAATCAGAGGCTGTCCGAAGCCGGGCAACCAGGGATCGCCAATGACTCCCAGCGGATCATGATCACCCCGCTGGTGCTGGCGATGCCGGAGCCGATGGCAGAGGCGCTGGGCTGGCCCGAGACGGACATCGGGTGGGCCGACATCCTTGCCCTGGCCGAGAACCCAGAAGGCTGGGGCTCGGTCGGACACCCGGAGTGGGGAGCGTTCAAGCTGGGCAAGACCAACCCCAACTTTTCCACGTCTGGACTGTCCGCCACCGCCGCCATCTACTACGCCGCCACGGGCAAGACCGCCGACCTCACCCTCGATGACATCGCCGATCCCGCCGTGCAGGAGTTCGTGCGCGGGGTGGAAGCGGCCACTGTGCACTACGGCGACACGACCTTGACCTTCCTCGACAACATGTATCGCGAGGACCAGGCCGGACGTAGCCTGACCTACGCCTCCGCCATCGCGGTGGAGGAGGTTTCGGTCATCGCCTTCAACCGGGGTGACCCTGCCGACACCGGCGATCCTGGGCCGGCGCCCAACATCCAGCTGGTGGCGGTCTACCCCAAAGAAGGAACTCTCTACTCGGACAACCCCGCCTACATCCTTGATGCACCGTGGGTCGATGACATCCAGCGGCAGGCGGCCGAGGCGTTCCGCGAGTTCGTCGTGGATGACACCGCCAACCAGGAGCGGGTGCTCGAGTTCGGGTTCCGCCCTGGCAACCCGGCGGTCCCGCTCGGAGACCCGATCACGGCCGCCAACGGCCTCAACCCGTCCAAGCCCGACACCGAGCTGGCCGTGCCGGAGCCTGCCGTCCTCTCCGCCCTGCTGGCCGACTGGGAGGACAACCGCAAGACCGCCAGGGTGATCATGCTCCTCGATGTGAGCGGCTCGATGTCCGACCTGGGTGGGGAAGGCTTGAGCAAGCTCGAGCTCGCCAAGGACGCGGTGGTCTCGAGCCTCGACGAATTCAACGACCGCGACGAGGTGGGGTTGTGGGTATTCGCAACCCAGCTCGATGGCGATCGCGATTACATCGAGCTCATCCCCCCTGCCCCGCTCAGCACTATCCGCGACGACCTCGAGTCGACCATCCAATCGCTGGTGGCGGGCGGCGGCACCGGCCTCTACGACTCGACTCAGGCGGCAGTGGAGGCGGTCCGGGACTCATATGACTCGACCAAGATCAACGCGGTCTTGCTCATGACCGATGGGATGTGTGATGACGACCCGCCTGGTTGCGACATCGATCCTCTGCTCGACTTCCTCTCGTCGTCCGAGCGCGATCCGATCCGGGTGTTCCCGGTCGCATACGGGGAGGACGCCGATGTGGAGGCCCTGGGAGCCATAGCCGATGCTTCCCGCGCCCATCTCTATCTGGCGACCGATCCTCTGACGATCGAACGGGTCTTCCAGCAGGTCATCTCCAACTTCTGACGAGATGACCAGCGTCTTCCGCTATCGGCCGACTGTCCGCAAAGGGAGCCGGCTGATGAAGGCCTCCCTCTCCCCCGGCGGGATCGCCGCCACCGCCGGGCTAGTAGGGGCCGGTCTGCTACTAGGGCTACCCGCGGTATTTGTGGCCGGGGCAGGGGTGGTCGGATTCCTCACCTCGGCGGTGCTTCACCTGCGGGATCCCAAGCTGGCGGCGTCCCTGATGGCGCCAGAATTCGACCGCGACCTCTCGGCCCTCGATCAAGAGCACCTTCCGCTGATGCTCGGGGCGCTGCAGGCCCGTGACCGCCTCGATCTGGCCATCAGCGATTGGCAGGGGGCGGAGATGGAAGGCGTCAAGACCCGAGTCACCCAGACCTGTCGGCGGATGTACGACTCGGTCCTCTGGCTGCAGCGGGCAGACCAGTTCCTCGGATCCGTCGACGAGGACGCACTGGTTCGCCGGCTGTATGCCGCCTCCCCCGGCCCGGTGAAGGACGAGTTGGAAGCACAGCGGGACGAGCTGCAGAAGATCCGCAAACGCCGCGACGAGGCGGCCGACCGGATCGGCACCATCACCACCGGGATCGACACGTTGGCGGTCAAAGCCAACGCCATCGCCCTCGACACCAGCGACCCTGACGAACCGGTCGAGGAAGTGCGCAGCCTGCGCAAGGAGCTCGACGCCTTCACTGCCGGGTTGGATGAGGTGGACCAGCACCTGGCCGAATTGGTCCCCCCGGAAGCCACCCCGGCCTGACCGTCGGCTACAGGGTGGGGCCGGCCTCGACCTGGCCGGGTCGGCCTCCGAGCTCCTGATCAAGCAACAGGAGTGCGGAGCCGTCGGCCCCGATCCTGCGTAGGCGCCCAAGGATCTCCTGGGCGGTGGCCTCCTCCTCGACTTGCTCCGTGAGAAAGGCCTGCAAAAGGGGGAAGCTCTCGAAGTCGTTCTCCTTCGACGCCAGCTCATAGAGACCACGTATGGCGGCGCTGACCATGCGCTCGTGCTCGAGGGCATGCTCGAAAGCTGCGGCAGGGTCGGTGAACTTGGCGGTTGGCGCCGTCATCTCCAGAATCCTCACCGCGTTGCCGCGGTCGAGAGCGAACCGGAGGAAGCGGAGCGCATGGCCGCGCTCCTCCTCCGATTGGAGGGCCATCCAGCGCGACATTCCCGGAAGGTTCTCACCGTCGAACCAGGCGGCGAGCTGCAGATAGGCGATCGAAGACTCGAGCTCCAGGGTGATCTGATCGCTATACGCAGTTTCGAGACTTTCGCTCATC